>JBEBHM010000341.1:0-8929 GCA_040080875.1 Pirellula sp. | reverse complement strand
TCATTTCGTTGCCTTTGGCTTTCCTAGTTTGAAGAATTGATATCCGTTGATGTTGGGTTGACCTGTGACGATGCGGGCGATGGCGGTCAACGTTTTGTGTTGCTCGCCTTCGAACTCGAAGGAGTTTGGAAGTACGCGGACTTGAACGTCGCGACCTTTGTAGGTCTTGAGCAGCGTTGTGCCTGGCAGTGGCAGGCGACAGTCCGCAGGCGGCGTTATGATGGTCGATGCCGTCGTTAGCGTTTCCACAGTTGGTCTGCGACGAATCTTCGGGACGGACGAACGAATGTCAGTTGATAGAGCGATCTCGGTGGCCAAGCGTCTGGCTCGTTCCGATATGTCTCCTTCTGCGTTGGCTTGGAGTTTCCAAGCGATCCGTTTGACCAGCCACCGTTTGTTGCGAGCGTTCGTCTCTTCGCCGAACGTTTCGCGGTAGCGTTCGCACAAGTCGTTTACGGACATGCGTTCCAGCGCCGCCACTTCTTTGGCAACATTGAGTGCCATGAGCTCTCCTTTTTGAAAAAGTTCTATCGATCGTTAACCGGGTGGACCACAGAGAGCACCGGTTTCGAACGAAGCTCAAGGCTCGCTGTTTCCGATTCGAGAGGTTTTTCTTGAGAACCACGTTCGCGAGCCAATCTGCCGCGAGTCGCATAATGCAATAACGCGTCAGATAGCAATGCAACCAATTCGCCTCGTAGTTCGTCTGGCGATAAAAGCGTGATACAACGAGGCGGCGGCATGAAAATCCCCTACGGCAAGAATCCTCAACCTGTGAAAGTCGCAGGTCGGGGCGACGGAGACGCAAAGATGCAAGTCTCTATCTGTAGGGTTACACGCTCGGGGTTGGATATGACGAATCGGAGCCCGAAATTTTTTCGCTGTTAATCAGAAGTCGCCTGGTAGAACGAAGGTGGCGAAGCTGAAAAGATATTTTTGAATTTTGGATTTCTGTTTTGCTGGTCACTCAGGACCAGTTCACGGATCGCGTCCGAAAGTTGGGCTTGCTGCCAGCGGCATTCGGATTCAGCGACTTGATTCACATCAATCTTGCTTACCGATTTCAACACTGCCCAAATCGCATAGGCTGCGGCACCAAGTTCATGGTCCGCCATGTGAGCGGTTGCCACGGCATGTCCTGCCGCTCGAGCGACTTCTATCGCAGCCGAATCTGACGACTCCCGCGCGGCGGCATGTGCTCCAAACGCAGCTTGTCTGGCCTGAGCGACTGTCGCGTTGCCACTTGCCCATTCGCGAGCGATCAAAATCGCGTGACTGGTGCGAGCGTCGCTCGGATGTACTTCAGTAAAAAGATGCAAAACGTGTTCAGCGCAGTCAGCCGCCCACGCAACGAGCAAGCGATGCGTAGCCAAATCCAGATCGCCGCCACGGTGAATAGCAACGAATCTTGGATCTCGATTGCCTGAGTATCGTTTCAATTGGTAGCCTCAAGAATGTACGAATGGTAAGTGATCGCATTCTCACCCATTTATCGACTCCAATGCAGATCGTTGAGTTTGATTCAATTCAATCCCTGGGCGTGCCGATTGCACCATCGAAATCGCGTCAGATGCATTTGTCGCTCTTCCGGAAACGATCAGAACTGCAGCGGCAACCAAGCCGGTACGTCCATGCCCTTGTGCACAATGGATGAGCACGGGCTTAGGAAGATCAAGAATCTCTGTCGCTAACGCCTTGAGTTCGCCTGGCGCTGGACTACCTGCGTCAAGAATGGGAAAGCAAAGATAACGCTCCATCTGCCAATTGTTCCTTGGCTCAGACAGTTCACAGGTCAGGTCGACAACTGACCTCACAGATTGCGGCATTTCGCTGCACAACAATCGACGTGACAAAATGAAATCGGGGTTGAGTTGATTTGTCGCTGATTCCCGTGAAAGGAACCGTATCAAATGCCATGTCATCAAAGTGAGAAGGATGTATGGTAATAGCATGAAAGTGCTTAACCATTTGCGTTTTCCGTTGAGGCTCTTTCCGAATATCCTGGGACCAACCCCGAAGTAACCGATCGATACGATTGCAAATGAGATGGCCGGATAAACTAGGGCGATATACCCAACGCCTCCTTGAATCGCTGTCACAAAAAGGGCTATGGCAAGAAATGCGAAGCAAACACCATACTTCATTCGGTCACCTGCACACCCACTTGGCTTAATGACTCTCGAAGGTTAGCAGCATCCTCATCTCGCCTGAGGACAATATTGAGAGACATTTGTGCGAACCTTGGATCATCAAGGAGAGGCGCGATTGCGATCCCGAAATCACTAATCGACATTGGGCCGTAGCCCGTTGCAAGCGTTGGTGTCGATATTGATTGAGCGGACAGATCAACGGCCATTTCAAGTGCACTTGCGAAGGACGCTCTAACCAGTTCGATGGATGAATCGTAGAATGGGTCGATTGCAACCACATGTAGAACGTGTTTGAAAGCAAGTCCGAATGGATCGCTTCGAACAACAGTGCCAGCCGGCACAGCTGCGACTCCTTGGTCCTTCAAGAATTGGTGAAGCTGGGACTGTAGTTCAGGACCTACAATTTCCCGAATCGCGCCGTTCACACCTCCGGACAGATTTAGCCAAGGATTTGCTGTGGAAATCAGCACGTCTGCAGCTTCCGTTAGGACGTCCCCCACTTTGATTGTGATTTGCATAAATCGGTTCCATTTCAACGAACTCAGTTCAATCCAGTTCGCTTAGAGCTGACATCAAGGTCGGAATATCGTTAGGGCGATCTGTGACAGTCTTTCGAAGTGCCAATTTCACAAGTTTAGAAAGTGTTTCCGAGGCAGCGGTGATAAGCACGTTGCCAGGTGTCGTTTCGTCCTCTTCGGAGATCGTGCTTGAGAGCGACTCTGTTACGTCTGCCTTTAAATGTGGCGCAATTCCGGTTAGGCAAAAGTATGCGATCGCACCGATTGCATAAATGTCCGTCCAGGGCCCAATACTTCCAAACGCTGGCGAGACTTGCTCCGGTGCAGCGTACCCCAACGTTCCACCCACCGAACGCACCGCTGAGTCAATGCCTTGCGATTGTGCGATGGGTTGCAAGCAGGTGGAAAGTCCGAAGTCAGTGATGATTGCCCGTCCATCGGGAGTAATCAATATGTTGTTCGGAGTAAGGTCTCCATGGACGACTCCGGACAAGTGGGCTACACCGACGGCTTCGCATACTTGTCTCAACACATGAACCAAATGCATATCACCCACTGTACGACAACGACTTAATGGCGAACCTTCGATGAGCTCGCTCAGAATGTAGGGGCCGCCGTGCGGGGACTCGCCCCAGCCCAAGTACTTGATGATTCCTGGATGATCGATTCGTGACGCTTGATCAATCTCGTGTAAGAATGAATTCTTCGCTCGAACGTCCGTCCACAGATGTCGATGCATGAATTTAACGGCAACAGGGGTATCTGTAGCTTGCTTACGAGCTTGATACACTTTTCCGAACCCACCGCTGCCAATCATTTTTCCAAGAACGAATTGGCCGTAGCCTATGCGAGGCAACGAAAGGTTTGGAGGCTGTAATTTCGCGTCTTCATCGTTGGTTATCTGGTTTTCGAAAAGATGTGGCGTGAGCAAATTGCGTATGGTGGTAACTCGCCGCCTGACCGTTCGTTCATCTACCGAGAGCTCCTCGGCGATTTCTCTCTGGGTATTTCCTGCTAGCAATAGTTCCAATAGCTCAACTTGGTCCGGTGCGAGCATTGAGTTCAACTCGTTCACAAGTTCGGCCACGTCCTGCGATTCCGGCGTCGCTTGCTGGATTTCAAGAAGTTCGATTTGGTCCAATATGTTGCGATCCCAGCCGGCACCCCGTTTCTCCGCCGACGCACGTTCCAATGATCGCGAGAGCTTGCGCCTTGCAAACATCGCAAGCAGATTCCATACGGAGAGTGTGCTTTCGATTTGAAGACGGCTTTGGGATGCGGAACTGGTGTTTCTGAAGAAGCTACCCATTGCGGACTGCACAACATCTTCAGGTTCGATCGAGCCTTGATGTCCTCGGCTGAGCCGGCTTGCGACAAGTGCAATCAACCGCAATCGATATCGTTCCATCAATACGGCAGCAGCTTCCTGAGAACCAGTTCGCCATTTTTTGATGAGTTCGTGGCCGGACAGATCGGCAAAAGTTATTTCAGAGTTTTCCGACACATTGTTGTCCGCTTTGATCGTCAGATTCTCATTTCCACCGTGTCCGCGTTCTTTTCATCAATTCTAGACTATGGAGACACAATAATGGCAATGGTGGTTACCCAACCGTGCAAAGGTTGCAAAGACAAGTCTTGCTTGGCCGTTTGCCCGTGCGAATGCTTTTATGAGGATTCCGAGATGGTGTATATTCATCCGGACGAGTGCATCGACTGTGAAGCGTGCATTCCGGAATGTCCTGTCGAGGCGATTTTCCATGAAGACAACGTGCCAGCGCAGTGGCATCATTTCATCGAACTCAATGCAAAGAAATCTAAGGAGTGCCCGCCAGCGACTTCTCCCTAAGTAGTCGCGGCAGAACCGATGAAACGCCGAATCGTTTATTTCCTTTGTGCCATCGTTACGATGCTGGTCGGATTGGCGTCGCGTCGATACAGACCGCATCTACCATCGTTCATGGGTGAATACAGCGGCGATGTTCTGTGGGCTTTGATGTTGTTTCTGGTCGTGAGTTTTGTCCTGGCAGGTCGTCCTCTTTTTCAGCGATGCATCATCTCGTTGGTTCTGGCCTTCGCGGTTGAGGTCAGCCAACTGTATCACGCGCCCTGGATCGATAGCATCCGAAACACGACGTTGGGTGGGCTGGTTTTAGGTTTTGGATTCCTGTGGAGCGATTTGGTTTGCTACTTGGTTGGCGGAAACGGAGATCTTGAGAGTTCTCAGTAGAGATCGGGGGGGCCGTGGGCTACCGGGACGGTTTCAGAGGTAGGCCGAAAGATCTCTTTCCTAACCGAGAGAATCGCCCAAGAAAGTTGGCGGGGCGGAAACCCTAGAAAACGTTGGGTAGAAACGAAAAACGCCGGGCGTCGATCTCTCGTCGCCCGGCGTTAACTTTTTGGCGTTTCTTCCGTAGAAAAAACTAAGGCTCAAATTTTAGCTGGCTCACGCTGACAGAGCGGTTAACAGAACCCGCCAAAAACCAACCCATGCAGGTGGTTTTCCGGATGCTTTTGCGATGCCCGAAAGCAGACGTATTCAAACTTCGCGGTCGCAACCTGTTACTGAAACCGCTGTATTGTGGTAATTGCAGGGCCGGATTTGTCGACGCAGGTATCTTCAGAACGCGGAAAAGCGGGCTTTCGTTTGTTTCGTTTATTGCTTTTGCTGCGAATGGACGATAGGATTGGTGTGGAGGTAAAAACCAAATGAGCGCTATCCTGAACGATTTCCCAGACGCAGTATCCCCAAGTCGCGACGACGAGGAGCTTGCAATAGCTTCGAGCAGAAGCATTGCCAGAATCGTTTCCAGCAAGTCAGACTCGCCACTGAGTTTGCGTGTCAGCACTCAAGGCGGAGATGAGACGGTGGTGTCCGTGCCGGCAGCCGCATTTAAGCTGCTTGGGGACATACTAAACGAAATGGCGAAAGGAAACGCGGTCACGCTGATCCCCGTGCATGCGGAATTAACGACTCAGCAAGCGGCAGAATTGCTGGACGTATCGCGGCCTTTCATTGTGGAGCAACTTGAAAAGGGAAATATCCCTTTCCGGAAAGTTGGAACACATCGCCGGGTTTTGTTCAGAGACTTGATGGAATACAAACGGTCGATGGATCGTCAGCGACTAGAGTCGCGGGATTAATTGGCGGCAGAGGCGCAAAAGCTGGGCTTGGGATACTAACAGCACCCAACATCAGAGTTGACAAGCTTTGGGATCGGTACTTGGTATGTTAAATTAGGCAGGCATCCTCTTAAGTCGGGTTCGCTTGCATTTTTAGCTTGAGCAAGATCTGGACAATGCCGTGAACAAACTTCCCGGTACGGCCAAACCGTTGTAGAATCCTGTTGTGAAGTTTGGAAATGCTCACCATCGGAGATACTATGGCTTTAACGATCGACGCACCTCAAAAATGGGTGGAGAACATTGCTATGCTTCGATTGCCGGAGCAGGCTGATCGGCGCCTTCAGCAGTTGATGGACCGCAACAATGAAGGCCTTTTGACCGACCAGGAACGGGCGGATTTGGAAGCGTTGGCAGAACTTAGTGAACAACTCTCGTTGGTCCGCGCGGAAGCTCTGCATCTTCTCGGTCGAAAACCGTAGTCGGACTGAACGTGGCCGACGATTCAAGGGGCGTCATAGTAGCCCGAGCAGAGAGCAGATGCGAATACTGCAAGATGCATCAGTCGCTGCGGGGAGCGACGTTCCACGTCGAGCATGTAATCCCTCGTGCGCATGGAGGAACTAGCGAGTTAGACAATCTGGCTCTCGCGTGTCCGAGTTGCAACCTTCACAAATCTGACCGAGTTTCTTCGCCCCTTGATCAAGGCTCTCCGGCGATCCCATTGTTTCATCCAAGATCAGACACTTGGAGTGAGCATTTCGAGTGGGACGACTATCAGCTACTCGGCAAAACAGACGTTGGACTTCTGACTATCCGAATGCTTGATCTGAATCATGAACGTCGAATCAAGATTCGCCAAGCGGAACAGATGTTCGGTTTGTTTCCGCCTCAGACACAGGGCGATTGAATTCGTCCGCAATCGAGCTTAAATGCGCCGCAAACGAAGACCTGTGGCAGTTTTATTTCAAGATCAACGCGACCAATGAAACGCGAGACTTCGCTATTTGACTTGATGCGATCGGGAAACTCTCTTTCAGTCAAAATAGTCGAGGGCCGCAGAGGCTCGAAAGCTGGGCTTGGGATACTAATCTTGACGCAGTTTACTGTGGTCTACGATGCCTGCGTGCTGTATGGAGACTTGATTTAGGCATCTGGCATGACTTTAGTCAAGAAATTCCAACGCATCTGACTTAAGCTTGACGGTGATTGTTTCGCGCACGGCATCGATTGAAACAGACTCGACGATTCGCGGAACAAGCAGCCGCTGTTGTCGAAGGTCCAACTTGTTCCAGTGCTTCGCCAACTCAGTATTGGACTCGCTAAGTAGCTTGATTGCTTTCATCACGTCATCTTCAAGCAACGTCGCTGTGAAGCGAACACCAGGACACGGTGGACGTCCGCTCGCAGTGGAGCGACAGCAGTAGTCCGAAAACAGGATGGTTGCGCCGCTTTTGCGCTGGCGAGATTTGCTACTAACCGATAGTCTTCGGCCACAATCGGGACAGATGATCAGCCCCTTTAGAAACCGATTTTGTGGTATCGGAAGTTTGCTTTTGCGTTCATTTCGTCGCGACGCAATCTTCAATCTGGCTTGATTGTAAAGTTCCAAATCAACCAGTGGCTGATGTTGGCCGGGAATCCACTCATCGCCGTAACGAATGTCACCAATGTAATGGCGATTATTTAACAGCTCTATGATTCGACGCGCTGTCCACAGAGTTGCAGTTGCCGTCTCTTGCTGCTTGTGCCAACCACGTTCATTGGCTCGTACTGCAATGTCAGACGGCACGACACCATCGGCCGCCCATTGGTAGAAAGATTTAATGTGTTCGCATGCGGGAGCAGAGGAAACAAGCTGCTTGGTGATTGGATCAGCCGAGTAACCATAAGCGATTCGGCCAGCTACGCGTCGACCATGGTGCTTGAGCGCTGCGCGAGCTTCTTCCATCCGCGATCGAGTCATGTCTTGCTCGAACTCAGCAAACGAAGCCATCAAGTTGACCAACAGTCGTCCTTGGGCATCTCCACCGATCTCGGGCTGCGAAGCGATCGTGATCGCGACGTTTGAGGAGCGAAGATACTCCTTGAACTCGCATGTGTCTTGAAGTCGTCGCGAAATTCGATCGAGCCGAGTTACGATGACGCGGTCGATACGTTGATGAGCAATTTCATCAAGCAACCTCTGCATAGCAGGCCGATTCAGAGTCTCCGAGGACTCGGCGAAATCGTCATATTCTTCGTCAACGACTTCCCAACCCTGGCTTCGCATGGAGTTCACCAACGTCAGGCACATTTTGAATTGCGCGTCACACGATGAGTACTCGCCTCGCGAGCGTCTAGATTGACGGGTGTAGATTGCGCATCGATGGGGCATGTATTCGCCGTTCGTCTATCTACTTGTTACGGCGTTCTCGATTCAACCGAAGCTGCACGAGCTCTTCTTTAAGAGGCCTCCAGTATTCCTCGTCCGCTTGCCTCTCTGCGTCCTCTTCGTGCCTGAGAAATGCTTCGATTTGTTTTACATCGTTTGCATCGACAGAAACCAACCAGGGGCGCGTCGTTGCAAAGGAAGCAAGATTGTATGGAAAGCGGCTAATAAGTTCGCTCAACATGGAAGGCGTGCGAGATTCCCTGAGCCAGAACTGGGCCATTGCCTCGTTGGAGTCATCTTGATTTTCGTCATAATGAGCTTCGACCAATCGGCGGATCATGGGCCAGTCTTTGTCTCGCTGAGTCTTCTTGGCACGAACGAGATCTTCAATAGCCAAGACTTCGTAGATGGCGTTGGCATTCTCATCCTGAATTGTGGTCCGTCGCTCCCAAAGCTGTTCGAACGGATCACAGCCACGCAACTTGCTCATCACGTCAATCCGCAGTCCATCAACGTCGGGATGTTTGCAGCGACAGTGAATTGCGTGGCCGCGCTGGAGGTACTCGGCCTTGACCTCCGGACTGACCATCTGGTCGACGACATAATCTGTGGGCAGCCCCTGGCCGCCGAAGTGGAAGAAAACCTTGTCGCCGCACTGTACGTCGCCGAGCACGGCGTTCATCGCGTCGGCAAGCCCACGGCGGCTGGCTTCGGCGCCCGCGAGTGTGATGATGCTCGCCTTGCCCTCGGATCGTGCTCCGAGCGCC
>JBEBHM010001082.1:0-2345 GCA_040080875.1 Pirellula sp. | reverse complement strand
CAGTTTGGATTTCTACATTTGGTTCGCAATTTCGCTCCACGCACAGACATCGAGACAGTTGATTCAGAACAGCGTTCGAGTCTATGCAACGAAATCGCTACGCGACTCGCCGATGGAAGTGCTTGAGAAGTCCACCTAACTCTTGCTCACGGTGAATGGTGCCTGCGATCGGATCGTCCGGTGGTGGATCGATACGAAGGTTTTTTAGGCCTTGGTGGTTGCGATGACGGTGATTGTAGTCGACGTATTTTTCGACCGTGCTGCGAAGCGAATCATCGCCAAAGAAGATCATCTTGCGCACCGTACTCGTACCGTTTGATTTGCATTTGCTCCGACTATGAAATTGTTTCCGGAGCTTGACATGTCTCATTGCTACATGCATACATGACCAAAGACGCTTCGCCAGTTAGCTCTCTGCCCTCCACCAACTTTGATAATCTCGTTCCAGCCATTGAGTTACCAAGCTCCGGTTCTTGGTGTGTAAGCACAATTAGTGTTCTAGGTCGCAGCATCCCAAATGCATGGGCAACTGCTTTTTGTTTTGCTTTCGTATTGCCGGCTACATACACCAGCTCCGTACTCGGACCAAGAAAATGGTCTAGGGCAATGAGCATCTGTCCCACCGAACCTGGCGAATGATGCATCAATGACGAAGCTTGCTGGAACGTCTCTTCGGCTAGTTGAAACATGCGGGGGTCATTCGTGAGGTGGGCACATTTTACTAAGGCCATCGCGGCCATTGCATTGCCGCTCGGGACACTTCCATCGTGCTGGTCTTTGTACCTGGTTATCAGTTTTTCGGTATCTGCTGCGGTAAAGAAAAACCCACCCTGTTCATCGCGGAAATGCTCATCCATGATCGCAATAAGGGAGCACGCTTGTTCGATGTAGTTTGCTTTCCCCGTACATTCAAAGAGTGTGACCATTGCATCAGCTAGACAACTGTAATCCTCGAGAAATCCGTTGATCTCGGCTGTCCCCTTTCGCCACACGTGCAAAAGTCGACCGTTTTCTTTTGTCATCGACCGTTGAATGAACTCAGCGGCTGCTTCGGCTGCAGCAAGGTATTTTGGAATAGAGAAAACGGCCCCAGCCCTAGCCATGGCTGTTATCATCAACGCGCTCCATGAACACAAGACTTTGTCATCAAGTCCTGGCCAAATGCGCTCATTGCGAACATCAAGAAGATTCTTCTTGTCTAGCGTCAATTCATTTTCAACTGCCTCAAGCGATCTTCCAAGCCGTTTCGCGATTGCGGTGAGTGGTTCTGGATGGTGAAGTATGTTTTTGCCTTCGAAATTACCACCGAAAGTCACGCCATAGGCTTCGCAAAATAGATCCCCTCGTTCCATGCCAAGTATATGGAGGATCTCTTCGCGGGACCATACGTAAAACTTCCCTTCCTCTCCTTCGCTGTCAGCATCGCGAGTGCAATAGAATCCTCCCTGTTCGTCTGTCAAGTCATCCAAAACGTAGTCCAGGGTTTCGCAAACAACATTTCGATAACGTTGATTACCAGAAAGCAGATAACCATCGATATAGGCGCTCGCCAAAAGCGAATTGTCGTACAACATCTTCTCAAAATGAGGGACCAACCATTTTTCATCGACACTATATCGTGCGAAACCACCTCCCAAGTGGTCGTAGATTCCGCCGTCAGCCATGCAATCGAGCGTTTTGGTAATGACGTGAAGCCGTTGTTCACTTGGTCGGCGCGTTTGCAGTTGAATCAACAGGCGGATATCCATTGCGTGTGGAAATTTGGGCGCCCCGCCAAATCCCCCGCAGCGGTCGTCAAAGGCTTGCGTCAGCCACTCGTCCGCGTTCCAAAGCAATTGTTCATCGAGTGCGATGAGTTTGTCTGCTCCGCTTTCTTGCCCAGTCTCGTTAGTCTGTTCGGCAACTTTGGATTTGGGTTGGCTTGCCAATCGCAAATGCCGAGTAATCTCTTCGCTTTGACCGAACAGACTATCGCGTTTGTTCTTCCACGCGTCGGCGATGGCTTGCAAAACTTCGAGAAACCCAGGACGCCCCCAGCGACGTTCAGGCGGCCAATAGGTACCACCGTAAAATGGTTTCATTTCGGGGGTCAGAAAGACGCTCATCGGCCAACCACCGGAACCGGTTAGCATCTGGACCGTCTGCATGTAGATATGATCAAGATCGGGCCGTTGCTCGCGATCCACCTTGATCGAGATGAAGTTGTCATTGAGAAACGTTGCGATCGTAACATTTTCAAAGCTTTCGCGCTCCATGACATGACACCAGTGGCAGGCGGCATAGCCGATTGAAAGGAAAATCGGAACCATGCGGCGCTTTGATTCCAGAAGAGACTCTGGATTCCA
>JBEBHM010001081.1:0-2351 GCA_040080875.1 Pirellula sp. | reverse complement strand
ACATTGTTATTTTCATCGAAACGGGCCTTGAGCTCAACCATGACCGCCACTTGCTTGCCTTCTTCAGCGGCTTCGAGCAATGATTCGACAATGGGAGATTGGGTGCCAACTCGATAAAGGGATTGCTTGATTCCGATGACTTTAGCATCCTTTGCGGCCGATGCGATGAATTCTTCAACGGGTCGGAACGAGTCAAAAGGTTGATGCCCGATAACGGGGCTCTTGCGAATCGTCTCAAAAATCGATTCAGACGTGGCCAAACACTCGTGTTGGTATGGAGAAAATGCGGGGTATTTGTGCTTAGGCAGGTCGAAAGCAGTAAGTTCCCATAGGAAATCAATCCCGATCAATCCAGAAAGTTCAAAGGCATCCGAGTCATCCAATTCCAGCAATCCAAGCAAGCGAGATCGGACTTTGGGAGGCATGGTCGGATGAAGATCGATGCGAACTGGAGCGCCAAATCTTCGGCGCCTGGTCATCTCTTCGACCGCAGTCAATAGGTCTGCAGCCTCCAGCTCTCTGATCTCAATGTCTGCGTCTCTAATGACGCGGAAGGGATACGCCCCGCGAATCTCGACCCCAGGGAAAAGTGCATCAAGGTTGTTTGCAATAATGTCCTCGATCATCACAAAGTCATAAGTACGATTCGAAGTCCGGATTGCCCGTGGCAAAATGCTCGGAATTTTTACACGAGCAAGACAGATTTCTGATTTTGGATTGACAAGCACAACAGCAAGATTTAGGCTCCGATTCGAAATAAACGGAGTGGTCGTTGCCGGATAGAGGACAAGCGGAGTGCAGACAGGAAAAATCTCTTTCTTGAAATATTCGTCCATTTCACGGCGCTTGCGGGGCGTGAGATCTTTATAGTTCTGTATGCGTATTCCCTCTGCATTCAGCATTGGCATTAGTTCCTGCTGGAATACAGCGGACGCGTATTGACGCATCGCTATCGCAACTTCCTGGATTTTTTCGATTTGCTCTGAAACCGATAGGCCGTCTGGTGTCAATTTTGAATAGCCGCTTTCGAGTTGTTCGATCAGCCCCGAAACGCGCACCATATAGAATTCATCGAGGTTTGATTCGAAAATCGCAAGAAATTTCAGCCGCTCAAGAAGCGGATTCTCAGGATTTTGAGCTTCAGCGAGCACACGATAGTTGAAGGACAGCCAGCTCAACTCCCGGTTGATGTATTGGCTTGGCGAGGACTCCCTACGTATTCGTTTAGATTTTATCATGCTTGTTGTTTAAGGATGAAGGCAAGAGGCATCAGGTTGTTCAATTTGTTACCGAACGGATTGAGCAGCCATTTCTAAAATCGCTCCTTCGCGAACTCCATTTTCACTGACGAAAATTTCTCCGATGCCAAAATGTTTCAATATTTGGCGGTACACGACCGCTCCTGGAAGCATGGCTGCTGCTCGTTTTTGATTTCACACCAAATCTCTTGCAAATTTGATCGCGATTGAGCCGAGAACAAGTCCACTGTATGTACTCGATTTCAGGCAAGAAGATGATCTGCTCACCGTCTGGATGCAATGCACGCCAAAGCCCTCGAGCAATCCCCCCACTGGCTACAGCGTTGCCCTCAATCGTGTGCTTTGGTACAGAGCTCAAGTGCTCGTTGACAATGTCTTGTAACAAAGTTGTACCGTCCAGTCCCGTTGATTGGAGCCGCTGCACTTCAGCTTGCAATTTTCCAGTACCAATCGGCAACGAGTATTCCGATGCAATCGAACCCTTTTCGCAAATGGCAATTTGAGCAGAGCCGCCGCCAACTTCTAAGAGCAAACCCAACGGAGGCTTGGTGTCAATTGATACCCCTCCAAAAGAAAACTCGGCTTCGCGGCGAGGTGAAATGAGGTCAACTTTTACGCCCAATTCGGTTTTTATTCGATTGAGCACTTGATTTGAATTAGTAGCTACTCTCATTGCTTCAGTAGCAAAGACGTAAAAGTTGCTCGCTTGAAAAGCCGTAGAAGAACTTTGATAATTTCTTAACAATTGGATGAGTTGAACGACTTTTTCGTCGGGTATTTTCCCTGTCTTTGCGACAATTTCGCCTAAAGCCAGCCATTCGCTCTTGTTCTCGATTCGGACAAGCTTGCCATTTTCGACTTCCGCAATGAGGACATGTATCGTATTGCTGCCAATGTCGGTTGCAGCAAACACTTGTCCCATTGTGGAATTGTACTTCGCGATGCCATCTCGGATGTCTCGTAGTAGCCAGTGACCATCAGATTTGGAAGGAATCGCTGCCCACACTGGCTTAATGTCGAGCGAAAAGTGAGGTTTTTCTTCTCAATTGGGGGCATGAGTCGTCTACAATAGGGTGTATCGTCGCGAATTGG
>JBEBHM010000340.1:0-8969 GCA_040080875.1 Pirellula sp. | reverse complement strand
ATCCAAGTCAGGGGTGCAACGTCGGAGGGCTGGAAACCTTTGCGTGGAGGCTTGCGCAGGGACTGGCTCGCGACTCGATGGACTCCGTGCAGTTTGTCGTTCGCACGCAACGCAAACGGCCCGTCTTCGAATCAAATTCTATTCATATCTACCCGTTTCATGAACCATTGCGTGAGATACGCAGGAGCGTGTCCGAAGCCATGGAGTTGGATCCCGAATCGAGACGTCCACGAATCAAGAAATGGAGAGCATCGCTTGGTTGGCAGATTCCCATCCTCGCACTCCGAAAGGCATTTTGGCCTGCCTTTTCTGAGGAGGCTGCGATCGAGAAGCTCATCACGTCATTCGCTCCAGACATGATTCTAACCTTGGGCGTCAACAAGACATCGGCAACGCTTGGAGATATCGCATCGCGACTTTCGGTCCCGATACTCTTGTGGTTGCAATCCAATGCCGATTTAGAAGCCAAGCTGCTTGACGACCCATCGTTTGTCGATCGCTACGGAGTTCAAAGTCAACATGCCAAAGATTGCTGGCGATCCAATCGAAACATCATCTGCCAAACCGTCACCCAGCGCGAACTGTTGACTGCTTTGATTGATCGGGATTTGTCAGGAACAGTCAAGCCCAGTCGTGTGACGGTCATACCCAATCCAATCGACACCGAGCGATTCTGTGCGAGCGATTCCTTTTTCACTCAGCGCAACGGCGTTCTATGGATTGGGCGATCGGACCGGTTTCATAAACGTCCGCTGCTGGCTCTCCAAATTGCCAAGCTGTGTCCGAATCTCCCGTTCACGATGATCCTAAATCAAGGCGATCCTGACGTGCTTGACGAAGTACTGCAGACCAAAGGTCCGAATGTCACCGTCATCGACTACCTGCCATCCAGCGAAATGCCAAGGGTGATGAAAGCATCGCGACTGTTTCTTTCGACGGGCGCTCGAGAGTTCGAGGGTTTTCCTAACGTACTGATCGAAGCCTCTGCGTGCGGCACGCCTATTGTGTCTTTAGAGGACTTTGATGGCTACTTGTCGAGGTCGAGAGCAGGCCGATGCGCCGAGAATCAGATCGAAATTGCAAGCCAATTGGTGCGAGATCTGCATTCGTCAGAGAACGAGTGGAAAACTCTCTCCGGCAACGGGATCGAAAATGTAGAAAAGCATCACCGACTTGAAACGGTCGTTGCTAGTTTTCGGCAACTGGCGATCTCTGCCCTCCAATAGTTCTGTCCGAAAGGGCTTGGAGGCCGTCTCGCTTATGTAGCGAATCGCGTCAAGCGTTTCGAATTGCTAATGCTACTTACAGTATCGTCTAAATGCTTGACGCATTCCGCTACCAATGAAAACGTTGGATTAAAAGCGAGATGGCCCACCACCGCGCGCTGCCCATTTGGGCCACGTAATTCCGTTGGGCTAATCTTGAGCCCGTCGATAGCCCAACTTGGTCAAGACGCTCAGCAGTTCGTCTGTGGTGATATAGCGGCGTCGATTTTCAACTTTGTAGGCATCGATGGCTTCGGCCAGCATACGGCCTTCCTCGGTCAAGTTATGGTGCGAGTTTCCAAACTGTCGTCGCTCTCCACTTTGAGCATTGAGGCTTAATTGACGTCGATCTACGAAAGGCACTTCCGATGTATCAGTGTGCACAGCAGGATTTACAGAACTCATTGACCAAGATTCCTAACACGGAAACATCCAACTTGGAGGGCACAGAACCATCCAAACTCTAGGACATAGCTTGCCAAAAGCAAATCGCAAATTCGAAACCAATCCCCATCGCGACATTGCTAGCGTTCTACTGCCATTCCAAACGGTACAACAGGTAGATTCGTTAAACTTGATGCAACCCGAAGTCCGATAGTGCTGATAAGGACTGCGAGAAGGATGAGTTCCTATCTCTAAAGGCTATTAGTTTTGTTGCGGAGCAAGGAAGATGCATACCAATCAAATGATAACCACATTGAATCGAGCCAAGCGACGAAACTTAGCTATTGCGATTATCGCGACGACTATATTCGGGACCAAATCCCTCGATCTAGCTTTGGCTGATGAGAAACTGGTTCAGACTCCGGTATCGGAGATGTCCAAAGTACCGGCAGTACGATCGGTAGGAATTCGACTGGTAAATCCAAGCGGAACGACCAACAAGATTTCCAGTCTTGCGACCCCTCCGGAAGTTTTATCGCGGAGTGCGCCGATAGGCGTTTCGACCGAATTGCCGCTTCCTTCGACGTCAGTCCCACCGAGACCATCGAGTGAACCGGAACCTCTGGCATCTGCACCTGGGTTGGCGGCAAGCGCCCCAAATTTACCAACGGCGCCGAGTTTACCAAGCTTACCACTAGCATCGCAGCCACAACAGAAAGCGAACTCGACGGTTGCTTCCGATGCGCTGTTGGCACCGCCTCCGATGCCTTTATCCGGGACATCGACCGAGAATCAGACTGCGCCGAATCCCAACGGACGCGTGCTTGTAAAACTAGCTCCGGATTCATTTGGACAGAAAACTAGTGCGAAGCTATCCACGGATATGGCGTCTCAAGTCTCTGTCGCTGTAAATCACGAACCGATTCGCGTTTCGCTGAATGATAACAGCGCCCAAACGGCGAATTCAAAACAACGCGTTCCAGAATTGGTGAAAGCCAAACCCACACAGCTTTCCAAGGTAACCGTGGCGGAGACAGCTGCGATCGCGCTGCCTGGAAGTGACCCCATCGATTCTACGGCGGATAGTTTTCAAACATCCCCGCCGAATCTGCCAACCGTGCCAGCAGGTGACGAATATAGCTCAGCGAAATCAACGAAGCAAAACAAGCCAATCGCATCGCCCGTAGGTTTTGCTTCGCTCGTCCCCACTTTGAAGTCGGATACCCAAAATCATTCTAGAGAAACCGCAAACGTAGCATCCTCAGCAAGTGCTCCACGCAAATCCTTTGATCCACGCTTGGTCCGATCGGCACCAGCAGCGACCGTCGAACTAGAGTGTCAATCTGCAACTGCAATGGACATTCCCGGATCGATCAAGTCGGTTTCGGTTCAAGACGAAGAAGTTTGTCGCGTGATACACAACGAGAAATCAATCTCGTTTGTCGGTGACAAGAGCGGTTCCACGTTGATTCAGGTTTGGACGGGAGAATCCAAGGGCACGCCCTTGACATTACGTGTGAACGTATCTTTGCCATGGCAGAAACCTGCTTCGTCTCCGGGTGACATCCGAGACGTTCGCCAAGTGATCGCGCAAGCGTTTCCTGCGGCCCGAGTGAACATCGCCACCAACGACGATGGGACAATCGAAGTACGCGGCACAACAGACACCGAGGAGCAAGCCGTGCGGATCATGGAAATTGTCCGCAAACTATGCCTTGTTCCCGTTAAAGACCGAGTCACCGTTTCACGATAGAGCATCCACCGACTGCTGCCATCGAAATTAACAAATTGGTGCGCCGGAGATTATCAATGTTCCGACTTTTCATTGCGAAGCGATGGAAAATCGTTGTCCGTGCTAGCATCTTGTGCGCGATCTGGCATTTGGCGATTACCAAATCCAGTGCTCAGCCAGCGCAACCTGCGCAGCCAACTTCGGAGGCGGTTAGTTCTGCCGATTTCTTGAGTCAATGGAACCCAGATCGAGTTGCTCCAGCGCCCAACGCTCGAGCCTTTCCGCGTGGTCCTTTGTTAGGCACCTCCCCACCCTCACCGCCAGCCGAAGTGCTCGTTCAGGCAGGTTATTCAGCACCGAGTGCTGTCACCTCCGATTTATCTCCCGCACAACCATCCCCGGCGACGATCGGAAGTGGGCTGGCTAAGCCAAACAACCTATCCCATACACCCAAGCCGAATGTTCCTTTTCGCGATACACAGGTTGTCCGAGCCTCAGGTTCCGTCAATACTCCAGTCGTCATACCCGAATCAGCCCAATCGGTTGTCCCGCCCCGAGCGGAATCGTGGTCTTCGTGGTGGAAACGAGATCCCAAGCATCCGGATTTTCAATTCGAAATTGAGATGCTTAGCTTCCGACGCAGCAACGACTCCGGAGGCTCGGTTTCACAGGGTGATGGATTCGATCGATTCGGACGCGAGTTGGCTGGCAGACTCTCACTCGCCAAACTCGATGGACAGGTTGATCGCACCGAATGGATATTTATGTGGCCCATGGAATGGGAGAGATCCATGACCTCCATTGGACCAACATCGACAACGTTGGGGCACGGGACGTTGCCAGCTAGCAGTCTTGGTTCCATCAACAATGCAAGTCGACACGATCAACGACAATCTGCTAGCTTGTACTCCCTGGAATGGAATCGCAGGTGGACTGGAGATGGTCTCTCGAGTTTCCTTGGTGGGTTACGAATCTTAAATTATGACGAGCGATATCGCCTTACCGGCTTGCAAGCCGGGTCGACTGGCGAGTTTTTAAGTTCGACGGACAATGTTCTGGTCGGAGCGCAGATGGGGCTTTGCTTAGTTCGACCACTCAGTCAACGACTAAGCGTTGGAGCAAGCTCGAATCTAGGCTGTTTTGGCAATTTCGCGAGTGGTTCGTATGTCCTTAGTGACAACGCCAATACGCTTGCGGCGCAGAAAGATGACGCATTTCGTGTTGCCTGGGTAGTTCAGCCGACCGCATCCTTGAATTATCGAATGACTCAAAACAGCGTGATTTTTTGCGGATACGAAGCGATCTACTTCTCAAAACTAGCTTCGGTGGCGGATTTACGATTAGGAAACATTGCAGCCTCAAATCCGTTTTCACTTAGAGCCCGCGACGACCAACTGATTTATGGATGGACGGCAGGTTTATCCGCCAAGTTCTAGTCGAAACGATTTTGAGCGGTTCTAACGTTCGCATCGGGTTGGGATCATCCAAACGGACGCTTGGCAAAGATGTTTCACGGAAAAGATTCCTTGCTCGACTGGCTTGAAGGGATTCACATTTCCGAAGACAATCGATTCGTGCGAAAGGCGGAAGGTTAGGTTTTGCTTTGTTCGCCTTTTGTCAGCGACGGCAAGTCGTACTGCGTACGTTAGGAAACATCGTGAAGTTGATTATTGCGATAGTGCAACCCAGCCGTCTGGAGGAAGTCAAAGAGGCGCTTACCGAGGTGGAAGTCTTCCGGCTCACTGTTTTGGATTGTTTGGGGTTCGGCAGGCAAAAGGGGCAAAAAACGGCTTTTCGAGGGCATGATGTCTCCATCAATCTGCTTCGAAAAGTTCAGTTGCAAATCGCGGTGAATGATGAGTTTGTGGAGCCCACCATCAGCGCCATTCTCAAGGGGGCCAAAACGGGCGAAAAGGGTCAAATCGGCGACGGCAAGATCTTTGTATTGCCAATGGATGACTGCATCCGAATCCGTACCGGCGAACGAGGTCCGGAAGCAATCTAGCTTCTGCCATCCATGCTAAACATTGAGAAGCCTCTTATCCAAGTAACGGACGTTTCCAAGGTTTACCGTTTGGACGAAGTCGAAGTGCGGGCATTGGACGGAATCAGCTTGAACATGAATCACGGGGAGTATTCGGCATTGATCGGTCCGAGCGGATCCGGGAAATCTACTCTGATGAACATGCTAGGTTGTCTGGATCGGCCAACCAGTGGCAGCTATTTACTGGACGGACAAGAGGTTGTTTCGATGAGCCGAGACGAACGTGCGCACATCCGGAACGCCCAAATTGGTTTTGTCTTTCAAAACTTTAATTTGCTGGCACGCACCTCCGCCCTGGAAAATGTCGAGTTGCCTCTTTTGTATGGACCCGCCATGCCCCCGCGGCAAAGGAAAGAACGTGCCAAAGAGTTGCTCGCACTTGTCGGTCTTTCCGACAGGTTGGACCATCACCCTGGACAACTTTCGGGAGGGCAGCAACAGCGAGTTGCCATTGCTCGGGCCCTTTCAACCGATCCATCTATGTTGATGGGTGACGAGCCGACGGGAAACCTCGATTCACGGACCAGTCGCGAAGTCATCGAGCTATTTCGCAAGCTGAATGAACAGCGCAATCTGACGGTCATTTTGGTCACTCACGATTTAGCTGTTGCGAGAAACGCAAGACGCAATATCGTATTGCAAGATGGAAAAATCATTTCGGACACTTGTGATCACGAACAGGCCGCTCACGCACTTAGACAATCTCAAGAATTGGCATGAAAGACATCGCGATCCTATTGGCGGCTGCAGGAAAAAGTACGCGTTTCCGAGACCCCTTTTCCAAAAAGGTATTTGCGTTGGCATCCGGCAAGCCCGTTTGGCAACATAGCGCTCAATTGTTTGCGGAGCACCCTCGCGTTGGCCAAATCATTATGGCGATCTCGCCAGAAGACAAAGATCTGGTTCAAGAAAAATTCGCTGGCAATCTATCGATGTTAGGAGTGGAAGTCGTTTTTGGAGGTGCAGAGCGATTTCATTCGATCCGCAATGCGCTCGAAAAAGTCCGTCCGGACATTCGCTTGATAGGCATTCATGACGCTGCCCGCCCGTGCTTGACCAAGGCTTCATTGGACGCAGTCATCAGTGTTGCCGACCGAACTGGAGCCGCCATTCTGGCGTCACCTATCCGTTCGACGGTTAAACGCTGCGGAAACAACGATCAAATCGTCGAGACTGTTGCGCGCGAAGGTCTTTGGCAAGCACAAACACCCCAATTGTTCAAAGCCAGTATCCTGAAGTCTGCGTACGCCAAGATCAAGGGGCAACCGACAGATGATTCTCAAGTCGTCGAAGACAGTGGAGTCCAAGTCACATGCGTTGCGGGCCCAGAGTCCAACATCAAGATCACAACCAAAGAAGACTTGAAGATTGCCGAAGCTTTCCTGAAAGTACCGCAACGCACTCGCGACAATCCCTTTTTCTAAACACTTTTTGCTATTTGCTACGATGATCGACAAGGACCGTCCCTCCATGACCACACCAAGCCACATCCTTGATGAATTGCAATGGCGATGTTTAGTCCACCAGTGCACCGACTTGGACGCTGTCCGAAGAGAGCTTGCGTCTCCTTCGATTGTCTACGTTGGTTTCGACCCGACCTCGGATTCTCTCCACGTTGGATCGCTTTTGCCATTAATGATATTGCAGCGATTTCAGTTAGCTGGCCACAAACCGATTGCTTTGGTCGGGGGCGCAACCGGTATGGTGGGCGATCCGAGTGGCAAGAGCGACGAGCGAGTCTTGCTTTCGAAAGAGTCTCTTGCAAAAAATGTCGCGGGCATTGAATCCCAGATGCGGCGGTTTCTAAGTTTCGAGGGAGCTAACGCGGCCGTCGTAGTAAACAACTACGATTGGATGCATTCGTTCTCATTCCTGGATTTCCTAAGAGATATCGGAAAGAACTTTCCAGTCAACGTCATGCTTGCCAAAGACTCGGTCAAGAGTCGGCTGGAACGCCAGGACTCCGGTTTGAGTTTCACCGAATTTAGTTACATGCTGTTGCAAGCCTACGATTTCGTCTACCTTGCTCAGCATCATGATTGCAAACTCCAAGTCGGAGGCAGCGACCAGTGGGGCAATATCACCGCCGGGATCGACCTAGGGCGACGCATGCTCGGCAAACAACTCTTCGGATTGACTTGCCCGTTGTTGACCACATCGGACGGACGAAAAATGGGCAAAACCGAAAAGGGAGCGGTTTGGCTGTCGGCCGAAAAAACCAGCCCATACGAGTTCTACCAATACTTTCGCAATGTTTCCGACGACGATGTGTTAATGACCATCCGGTTCTTGTCGGACATCGATCTCGAGGAATATTCATCGATCGAACGGGAGATGGCTCAGTCTCCTTCGGCCGCACAAAAGAGACTTGCCGAATCGATGACGCGAATCGTGCACGGCGAAACAGGACTGCGATCTGCCATCAAAGCGACCGAGACCTTGTTCGGCGCGGAGATCGATGCGCTGAGCGACCGTGAGTTAGGCGACATTTTTTCAGACGTACCGAGCAGTTCGTTGCCGAAAGCGAGACTGACCGATGGCCTCCCCTTGTTGGAAGCGATATGCATCGTAGGCTTGGCTTCGAGCAAAGGCGAAGCTCGTCGTGCTATCGATGCAGGTTCGGTCTATGTCAACAACCGCCGTGCCGAAGGAATTGATCGAGTGCTGACCGAAAGCGACCTGGCAAGCGAATCGGTGATCGTGCTACGACAAGGCAAACAAAAATATGCTTTGCTTCGGTTCAATTCGGCAAGTTTCCGTCCCAGGCAGACGACGATTGCGGCTGAAGTGGGGCGCGCCCGCCGGGTGCTGCATTCGCTTGGAAAATTATCCATTAGCAAGATTCCCCATCGGCCAGTCGCATTCGGCAAGAGCGACCCACGGTTAGTCGCGCTCGGCAAGAGCGACCCACGGTCTGTCGCACTTAGTACAAAAGTCGGACGAGGTCCTACGTGGTCTTTACCAAGATTCTTCCCGTATAATCGACTCGGCTCAGATAGTCCGTGACATGGTTTTCCGCGAAATACTCGTCGACCGCTTTTTTCGCCCCTTTCCAATGCCCGTAATCGTCGATGATCATGATGCCCCTGCGATTCAAACGTGGGTAGAGATGAACCAGCTCATGATAGGTCGATTCATACCAGTCCGTATCCAGCCTGAGAAGCGCCAACGACTGCGGAGCGACTGCCGGGATTTGTTCTTCGACTTTTCCCTTGACGAAAATGATCTTTTCGATGGGATACCCGGTCATGGCAATATTTTTTTTAACGTCATCCAGGCCCGCAAAGCACCAAACTCCAGTTCCAGGTTGCGTCTGATTCAATAGTGACTGTGCCGATACTCCACCTAAATCTCGATCGTGAACTGTGGGCTCGCTCATACCCTCAAACGTATCGTACAAATAAAGGGTTCTAGAAGTATCTCCCATCATCAAAAGCGTTTGGGCAACAATCATCATGCTGCCACCTTGCCAGACTCCACATTCCACGATGTCGCCTGGGATTTTTTGATTGACGATGTATTCGGTCGCCAATAGCAAGCTGGC
>JBEBHM010000339.1:0-8978 GCA_040080875.1 Pirellula sp. | reverse complement strand
GGTGGCGGGTGTGACAAACTATGGGGATTTGTCGCAATTCGCCCAACAACAGAGCCGCGCTTCGGCATTCATCCTGTCGATCGATGACGAGGAGTTTGCGACTGAGAACTCGATGAAAACCGCTCTTGAGAATTTGCGGAAGTTCATCGGCGAAATCCGATTCAAGAATGCCGACATTCCGATTTTCCTATACGGTGAAACCAGGACTTCGCGACATATTCCGAACGATATCTTGCGAGAGCTACATGGATTCATCCATATGTTCGAGGACACACCCGAGTTTGTGGCTCGGCATATTCTGCGCGAGGCGAGAGCCTACACGGACGGTTTGGCCCCTCCGTTCTTTCGAGCCATGGTTCACTATGCGCAAGATGGTTCGTATTCGTGGCATTGTCCTGGCCACTCCGGAGGCGTAGCGTTTCTCAAGAGCCCGGTCGGGCAAATGTTTCATCAATTTTTTGGTGAAAACATGTTGCGAGCGGACGTTTGCAACGCAGTTGAGGAGTTAGGTCAGTTGCTTGATCACACTGGACCGGTGGCTGCGTCCGAACGCAATGCCGCGCGCATCTTTGGGGCTGACCATTGTTTCTTTGTGACCAATGGAACTTCGACCTCGAACAAAATTGTCTGGCATTCGACCGTTGCAAATGGTGACATCGTGGTCGTGGATCGCAATTGCCACAAGTCGATTTTGCACTCGATCATCATGACAGGTGCTGTGCCGGTATTCTTGACGCCAACTCGGAACAACCTCGGCATCATCGGCCCTATCCCGATGGAAGAGTTCCAACCGGAAAACATTCAAAAGAAAATCGAGGCCAATCCATTTGCACGCGAAGCGCAAGCATTGCATCCGGACCGCAAGCCTCGGATTCTGACCATCACTCAAAGCACCTACGATGGAATTATTTACAACGTCGAGTCGCTTCGCACTCTGCTCGACGGTCGAATTGGAACCTTGCACTTTGACGAAGCTTGGTTGCCGCACGCAGCCTTTCACGAGTTTTACAAAGACATGCATGCCATCGGTCCAAATCGTCCGGCTCCTACCGAATCGATGATCTTCGCAACCCATTCGACGCACAAATTGTTGGCTGGGATTTCCCAAGCGTCACAAATCCTCGTTCGCGAACCGATCAAGAAAAAACTGGATCGCAACACGTTCAACGAGGCGTACCTCATGCACGTTTCCACTTCGCCGCAGTACGCCATCATCGCCTCGTGCGATGTGGCGGCTGCCATGATGGAACCCCCTGGAGGAACAGCCCTCGTCGAAGAATCGATTATGGAAGCGATCGATTTCCGACGCGCGATGCGCAAGGTGGACGACGAGTGGGGTACCGATTGGTGGTTCAAAGTTTGGGGACCAGACCATTTGGCCGACGAAGGGATTGGAACTCGCGAGGATTGGATGCTCAAGCCCGATGACAATTGGCACGGGTTCGGCAAATTAGCCCCAGGATTCAATATGTTGGATCCTATCAAAGCGACTGTCATCACGCCAGGATTGGACGTGACCGGTCACTTTGCCGAATCGGGAATCCCCGCGTCGATTGTGACTCGGTACTTGGTTGAACACGGCGTCATCGTGGAGAAAACCGGACTCTATTCGTTCTTCATCATGTTTACGATCGGTATCACCAAGGGCCGATGGAACACCTTGCTGAGTTCGCTGCAACAATTCAAAGACGACTACGACAAGAATCAGCCGATGTGGAAGATCTTGCCCGAGTTCTGTCAACACCACCCCCGCTATGAGAAGATCGGTTTGCGGGATCTGTGCAAACAAATTCACGACATGTACAAGAAGCATGACGTCGCTCGCGTCACCACAGAAATGTACTTGTCACCGATGCAACCGGCCATGAAGCCGTCCGATGCGTTCGCCATGATGGCTCACGACGAGATCGATCGCGTCGAGATCGATCTGCTTGAGGGACGAGCCACCGCCGTATTGCTAACGCCTTATCCACCCGGTATTCCCCTCCTGATTCCGGGCGAACGATTCAACAAAATCATCGTGGAGTATTTGCGATTTGCCCGTATGTTCAACCATACGTTCCCTGGTTTTGATACCGATATCCACGGGCTCGTGGAGGAAGAAATCGACGGCAAACGCGCTTACTATGTCGATTGCGTGAGGATCAACGAACCCTCCTCGATCAAAGGTAAAATCGATCGCACCCGTGAACCATCGACCGTAGGTGCGTAGCGGCATGCACCCATGGATTGTGCGATCTCGCAAAGTTGCGTTCGAACAGAAACCGTGGATCGCGGTCGAGCTTCATGAAGTGGAGCTGCCGGATGGGAGCGTGATCCCTGAATGGACTTGGGTCGTCACGCCTGATTTCGTGAACGTCATCGCGGTCACGCCCGACCAGGCTGTCATCTGTATTCGACAAGAAAAGTACGCGATTGATGGCTTATCGTTGGCGCCCATCGGCGGTTACATCGATCAGGGTGAGACAGCTCTGGAAGCGGCCAAGCGAGAAATGATGGAGGAGACCGGACTCGTTGCTGACGATTGGCGATTCCTTGGAAAGTATGCCGCAGATGGAAATCGCGGAGCAGGACATGGGCATCTGTTTCTCGCCCTCGACGTACGCAAAGTTTCGAATCCGTCGTCGGATGACCTCGAGCGATCGGAACTGGTCAGCCTATCGATGGATGAATTCGAGCAAGCCATCTTGTCGGGCGAGTTCAAACTCTTGCCATGGATCGCAAACGCCGCCTTGGCTCTCTTGCACTTGCGACGGAGTTGAGAGTTGAGGGGCAATTCAGCAGTCAACGACGTTGACAGCGAGACCGCCGAGAGACGTTTCTTTGTATTTGACTTGCATGTCGACCCCGGTTTGACGCATGGTTTCGATGACACGGTCAAGCGAAACAAAATGTTTTCCGTCGCCGTAGAGGACCGCCAGACGAGCTGCGTTGATCGCCTTGGTTGCGCCCATTGTGTTGCGTTCGATACAGGGAACTTGGACGAGTCCACCGATAGGATCGCAAGTCAGGCCCAGGTTATGTTCCATTCCGATTTCCGCAGCGTTTTCGATTTGTTCAACCGTTCCATTCATACAGGCGGCCAAACCAGCGGCTGCCATGCTGCAGGCTACGCCAACCTCGCCTTGGCATCCCATCTCGGCTGCTGATAACGAAGCGTTGCGTTTGTACAGAAGTCCAATTGCACCTGCGGTTTTCAGAAATCGATAAACCCCTGCCTGATTCGCACCCGGATAAAAATAAACGTAGTAAGCGAGAACCGCAGGGATGATGCCAGCAGCTCCGTTGGTCGGAGCGGTAACCACCCGCCCCCCAGCTGCGTTCTCTTCATTCACGGCTAACGCAAATAGGCTAACCCAATCGATCTGCTGCAGAGGGTCGGAGCTGGTGTTCCGAGTCGATTGAAACAGCATTGGGGTCGATGGACGAGCAGGGGGCAGATCTTCAATTTGTTCGAAATCGTTAGCCGACTTGCCCGCGAGCTTGCAAAATATCTTTGGTGCTCGGCGCGGTACCTTCAACGCGCCCGGCAGAATCCCGGAAGCTTTGCAGCCGCTTTCGATAGAAGCGCTCATCACATCCCAAAGCAAGTTCAATCGATCGGAAATCTCTTGATCCGAGCGACGCGAAAGTTCGTTTTGGTGAATCAGTTCTTCGATCGAGCATTGCTCGCGCCTGCAGATAGCGAGCAACTCCTTGGCGCTGGCAAATGGAAACCGCTCAGCCCCAGACCCTTGATTCGAAACATTCGTGCCCATCTCCTGAACATGCAGTCCCTGAACGTGGCTTTTCAACTCGGAACTCGAATAGACGAATCCTCCGCCGGTGGAAAAATACTGCTCTTCGATCAGTTTTTGTCCATCGCGGCCAAAAGCGCTAAACTGCATTGCGTTGGGATGTTGCGGAAGCGTTTCTTGGAATCGCCAAATGAAATCTTTTCTAGGGTCGAAGTTTATCTCGCGTTGGTCAGCCAATCGAAGCCGCTTGGTCTCACGAATCTTGCTAGCCGTACTTTGAATTACTGCCGGCTGGGTGCGATCGGGCAAGCATCCTGAAAGTCCCGCCAAAATCGCGACGTCGGTAGCATGTCCAGCTCCGGTCAAGGCGAGCGAACCATATAGTTCGACTTGAACGCGATGAATTTCATTGTCGCAAATGGCATTCGAATCAAAGCATCCCTGTGCGAAGCGATATGCGGCGATCATGGGGCCAACCGTGTGCGAACTCGATGGCCCGACGCCCACTTTGAACAAGTCGAAGATACTAATCATTTCGTATCCTTGGCGCAGGGTTCGCCAAACGGGAGCAAGGTTTTCCTGGTTATCGAATGCGCAGCTCGAAGGGCAGCAGCGCCCAGACCGTCGGCTTGCCTGAATTGGCATTCAAGGACGATCTGAACAACGCTCGTGTCGTATCCAGGCGGAAACCTCGTTGCGCCACCAGTCCGACCAATTGGCGCTCCATTGAACGCAAGAGACCTGTTTCCGACGTGGCGATGTCGATATCGCCTGGCTCATCGAGCATTCGGAATAGATCAAATCCCGACGGCGGATCAGGACGGTGCAAGACTTTGTATTTTTCGATCTGCGCCTTTTTGGCGATGAGCGAGATGCAATCATCCAAGCCACCGAGTTCGTCGACGAGGCCGTGCTGTTTGGCTTGCTCGCCGGACCAAACGCGTCCGCCCGCAAGCGTCTGGAGTTTGTCGATAGGTATGTTGCGAGAGCTGCTCGCGATCTTCAAAAATCGATCGTAGACTTCATTGATGAATCGTTGCAATTTGGTGATATCGTCTTCCGACCAGGCTCGGTCCATCGAATCCAAAGCGGCCGACGCGTCAAGCGCAACCGACTCGACATGGACACCCACGCGGCGCAGCATGGACCCAAGACTTAATTTGAGCGAAAAGACTCCGATGGAACCCGTGATGGTGCCGCGTTCCGCATAAATGGGTTGACCGATACAGGTAACCCAATAGCCCCCCGACGCAGCCACGTCTCCCATCGAAAACACCATAGGCTTCTTCTTTGCTAGCTCAAGCAAAGCTTGGCGGATGGCTTCGCTGGCGGTTGCGCTTCCACCTGGCGAATTGACTCGGACCACGACGCCTTTGATCCGCTCTTCCTGGGCAAGTTCCTGAATCGTCTTGACCATTGGGCCAGCCACAATATCTCCGGGCGAAGCCTCTTTGCCATCGACGATTGTTCCGCTAAGGTGCAAGACCGCGATGGTATCGTCCTTGAGGCGAGTGGCGTCTCGAGGGCCGGCCATGGCTTTGCTCATGAATTCGAAGAAAGACATCTCGCGCTTGGGCTTGGATTTGGGGGTGGTCCATTCGATTTCGGAACCGACAGCCTCCTGAATGGTTTTTTTCATCGAACCAAAGGGTGCAAGCTTGGTGACTAGTCCAGCTGCAAGCGCTTCCGCTGGCAGCAACATTCGTTTCTTCTGAAGTTCGCGGACAGAAGCGTTGGTTAGTCCTCTCCCTTTGGCGATGCGCGACACTTGAGCTGCATTGATCGATTCAAGCATGGACACGTAATGGCTCTTGAGATGATCGCTCATGACGTGATTGGTATAAGGTTCCACAGCACCCTTGAAATCGCCCGCACGCACGACCGAGGCTTTGACGCCGACCAAATCCATTGCGTCTCGATAGAACATGGTTTCCATCGCAGCCGAGGGCATGTCGATTCCACCAAAGTCTGCCATGATGATTTCGTCACAGCACACAGCGATTGCTAAATGCACGTTGGCAGCCGTTTCAAGCCATGCATACAGTTTTTTCCCCTTGGACTTTAGAATGCTAAGTCGTCGGGTCAATTCGTCGAGTTGGGCCGAGTTCATTCCGATTGCCGGATCCGATAGATCGAACAAGACGTACGGAACGTTTGCATCCTCAGCGATCTCTTGGGCATACTCGCACAGGCGATAAAAGGACTTGCTTTTCATGTTGCCGCTGCCGAGCAACAACGCAGTGGGATTAAGTGCAGGTGGTTGAGTCAAATCGTCGTAAGCCCCCCCTAGAGAAATTGCACGCAATTGTTTCTTGGGGGGGAGTTTTTCCTTGGCTAACTTGCTCTTGTCGACTTTCTTTTCTGTGTCACCTTTCTTTTCCGCTTCCTCATTTGGTTTCGGTTCCGTCTTGGGTGTCTGATTCTCGGTCGAGGGATTGGACGCTGGCGTTGGTTTCGCGTCTTGGAGGGTGGCGGCAGATTCGCGTTGCGCCGATGCAGAACTCAGCAGGCAAACGCTGGCCAGCAAAACGACTGCTGCCAACGATACAAGGACTCTTCGCAGGAAAGATGCGAGCATGGTAACTCCAAAAAAATTTCGTACACCAAGAAACAATGGCGTGCACCCGAATGAAACGTAGCACAAGCCCATTATAGCTTGCCCATTCAAAACCAAGGCATTGGAAACGACTCAACAAAAGTATGTATGTGGGCTACAATGTACACGTACCGCTCCTGCGACGTGTAGGCGAAACTTGAAATGCGACACTCATGTGGCATTGGGAACCGCTTGAACCAGAGAAAAGATGGCGTTTTCCGGTTGATGCGTTGGGGGTTTAACAAAAACTAGGCGAATTCTAAGGGCAAGCGTTTGATAGTTACCATCGATGGGCCGGCAGGCGCCGGAAAGAGTACCGTGGCAAAACGCTTGGCACGAGAGCTTGGTTTCGACTTTCTGGACACGGGAGCTATGTACCGTTGTGTGACGCTGGCTTGTTTGCGTCGAAAGATTTCTCTCGACGATGCGGTCGGCGTCGTTGCCGTAGCTCGCGAGTGCCGCATTGAATTGAAAGGCAACAAATCGTTTCTAGATGGGGAAGATGTTTCCGAGGCTATCCGAACGCCATCGGTTACCAAAGCGATTCGGTCCATCGCGGACAACCAACAGGTCCGCGAAAAATTGGTCGCAGCCCAACGAAAATGGACGCTTGGAAAAGACGCCGTGACCGAAGGGCGTGATCAAGGTACCGTTGCGTTCCCGAACGCCGAATGCAAGATCTTTCTGACGGCGTCACCGGAGGAGCGAGCCCGTCGACGCGTGGCACAGTTGATTGAGCTTGGCGTAGACGTGAGCTACGACGAAGTGCTCGAACTGCAAAACCAACGCGACGCGCAAGACACCCAGCGGGAATCAGGTGGTCTCAGGCCTGCGTTGGATGCAGAAACGTTGTGGACTGATGGCATGACGGAGGACGAGGTGCTGCGAAGTCTTGTGCAAATGGTCGAAAATAAACGGCGTTTCAAAACCGATTCAACCAACGACAATCAACTTTCCGACGAATCCGCTGTGCCACAAAACCTATGACTAGCTCCAAGGCGTCGACGGCAAACTGGATGTCCTGTTGCAGACTGGCCGTACGTCGAATGTTCTATCGCGTACTTAGAGCTGCCGCGAGGATGCTCGTATCCGTGATGTTTTCCTTTAGAACCGAGGGCAGGCACCATCTCGATGTCGATGGAGGGGGCATGTTGCTTTCGACTCATCAATCGCTTCTGGATCCAGTCTTGGTAGGTTTAATAGTCAATCGACGGCTCAACTACTTGGCTCGAAAAACGCTGTTCAAGAATGCCGCTTTCGCTTACTTCATCCGTGTTCTTGACGCGATCGAGATCGACCGCGACCGCGGCGGACTCGCGGGACTAAAAGAGATGCTCAAGCGGCTGCAACGAGGGGAGCTGGTTTTGTTGTTTCCCGAGGGAACTCGTTCATCGGATGGCGAGCTAGCTCCTCTAAAACCAGGTTTCATACCGGTTGCCAGGCGTTCCCAGGTCCCGTTGATTCCGATTGCTGTCGTCGGAGCTTACGATTGCCTACCTAAGGGAGCCAAGCTACCGACGAGAATGCCGATCGCGGTGGTCGTTGGCAGTCCGATCCCTTCCGCAGTTTATCTTCCGTTGACGGATAATGAGATCCTGAGCGAACTGAATTTGCGCCTGCAAATGCTCCACGAGCGGGGCAAAGAATTAACCCGCACCCACCAAGCCTAACCCGCCACTTTCGTCGCAAATCTTCGTTGGCTTTGTCTTGAGCCTGAGGGCGCCTAAGGGCCTCAGCCTGGGGTGTTAAAAGTTTGGGGTGGACTTGCATTTTTGATTGAGCTTTTTCTTGCTGCTTTTGTTCCGGGATGGCACAATAATTCGACATCCAATTGCCGCGTCCAGTCGATCTTGCGACGATGAGTCGTTCTCCCCCTCTCTTCAAAATAAGATCGGTCACCGTAGAAGCTCAAGGATCGATAGAAATGTGGGTAATGAGGGGCCTTTCACACCCCAGCCTTATGCCCTGGAACGGTGCCTACCTCCTGGCTGACGAATAGATGGAGCAATTTGCACGTCCGACGGGGCATAGGATTCAATAAGAATTAAGGGGACGTAGCGCAATACATAAATGGAGCTGCGACCATTTTGCATGAAGTTGAACCGCAAGCGTTTTCGGATGACCTGCTGCTCGTAATTTATCGCTGCGATCGTTGGGTGTCGATTGAATTTGTTTCTACAGTACCCCGCGTGGGCTACAATAGAGTTAACAACGCGGACTGCTAAAGCAAAATCATTTTTGGGCCGCCGAAACCCCATAAGGAGAGATCATGCAAGCTGAACTCAAAAAGATGATGAACACCAAGCCTTTTATTCCTTTTACCGTTGTGATGAGCGATGGAACTCACGTGACCATCAAACACCCGGAAATGGCTTGGTTAACCAAGCACTGGTTGTACGTGACAACTGACGGTGGCGAAACAACCGAGCATCTCTATCTACTGCACGTGACGCGCATACAGGGTCAGCAACAGGACGCTGCATAGTGTTATCTCAATTGTGTCAAAGTAGCTTGCGCGACCATCTACCGTGATGCGCGCCTGGACGTCGAGCAACTTCAAACCGAGTTTGTGTGAACCAAGCTCTGAGGCACTGCGATCAAGCCGTTGAATCCTGTGTCGTCGAACAGGAAACGCTGCTCAGGTC
>JBEBHM010000338.1:0-8986 GCA_040080875.1 Pirellula sp. | reverse complement strand
AATCTCAACCCTCCAACCCCCCAAATCTCAATTCTCAATTCTCAATTCCTAATTCCTAATTCCCAACTCTCCTTGCAAAACAAGTACCTTGAGTGCTGGCGGCTCCGCAAGGAATTCAAAACGGACCATGGTCTGTTCATGGCTGTGCGAGACTTCACGTTGAACATGGCGATGGGCGAGTTTGTATCGATCATCGGCCACAGCGGCTGCGGCAAGAGCACTGTCCTATCGATGATTGCGGGACTTCACGAATTGTCTGGCGGCGGGATGGTACTCGACAACAAGGAGATTGTCGGAGCTGGGACCGATCGAGCCGTCGTCTTTCAGTCTCCCAATTTGCTGCCGTGGTTGACCGCTCTCGACAACGTGACGCTCGGGATCGAGCAAGTGCACCCGAATCTGAACGCCACGCAGCGGGCCGACATGGCTCACGACTGGCTTAAGCGGGTTGGTCTAGAACGTTCAGCTCACTGCAAACCGGCTCAACTCAGCCAAGGCATGCAGCAGCGAGTCGGCATCGCTCGGGCTTTTGCGTTGCAACCCAAAATGCTGCTGCTCGACGAGCCCTTCGGCATGTTGGATTCATTGACAAGGTTGGAGCTGCAGGATGTTTTGCTCGAAGTTTGGAACCAATACCAGATCACCACTTTGATGGTGACGCATGACGTCGACGAAGCGGTCATGCTCAGCGATCGCATTGTGATGATGACCAACGGACCTGCTGCAACGATTGGCGACATCGTGTCCATTCGGCTCGATCGGCCGCGTCAACGCGAGACGGTGATGGAGACGCAGGAATACCTGGACTATCGCGAATCTGTCGTTTCATTTCTTGAGCATCCAGAAGTGAAGGTCGCGTGATATGATCGCCCCTCGCTTGATCCAGACGGCAGAACCTAGCTTGCTCGATTTGCTTCTTCGACAGCAGAATGACTTTTCCGCCGTAGAGGAGTTTGCGAGATGGCACGACTCGGCTTCGCTCATGCAGTCGACGTATCAAGCTCTTATGCCGGCGCGTGAACCAAAGCCGGGTGAGCAATATGCATTCGAAGTGAATTTGGACACGTGCAGTGGTTGCAAGGCTTGTGTCGTCGCTTGCCATGCGTTGAACGGATTGTCAGAACGTGAAACGTGGCGCAAAGTTGGAACGCTGACCAGTCAAAACACGACAGGACTGCCGGTACTCCAACACGTGACCACGGCGTGTCACCATTGCGTCGATCCAGGTTGCCTCAACGGGTGTCCGGTGGGCGCGTACGAAAAGGATGCCATCACCGGAACCGTCCGACATCTCGACGACCAATGCTTCGGTTGCAAATATTGCACCATGATGTGCCCCTATGAAGTGCCACAGTATAGCGAATCGCTTGGGATTGTTCGCAAATGCGATATGTGTTCGCAAAGGCTGTCTGAGGGCGAACCGCCTGCATGCGTGCAGGCATGTCCTAACCAAGCGATTCGCATCACCATCGTTAATCAACAGTCGATTGCGACGGAATCGTGCGAATCAAATACTGTCATAACAGAGTCGCGAGCCGGACTCTTGAACCGAAATCCTGTCTCGCTCGTGGCGACAGCTCCGTACAGTCGGATCACGAGACCCACAACCCGATACAAAACTGACCGCTCCGACCTGTTATCCGCGCAAATGTGGCCCGCCGTTTCTAATCAGGACGAACCCCACGAAGGGCACTGGCCTCTGGCGATGATGCTGACCCTGACGCAAGCCAGCGTTGGAATGTGGTGTGTCATGATTTTCCTCTCGCTGGCTGGGGTTAGTTCGTTCGCATTCCGTGGTGCGCTCAGTTCGCAGATGTTGGGAATGTTGGGTGTGCATGTGGCTTTATTGCATTTGGGACGACCGTGGCTTGCCTTTCGATCTTGGATCGGTTGGCGAACGAGTTGGTTAAGTCGAGAGGCGATCGCATTGGGACTGTATTTGGGCGCATCGAGTGCTTCGATTGCGTCTCTTACTTTTCTTGGCAACACAACGTATATCGCAACCGCGATGATCGCGCTCGCTGGAGTGGCAGGCGTCGCGGGGGTGATTTGCTCGTCCATGGTCTACATTGCAACTCAGCGCGAGCTTTGGGGGACTGTACGAACCGGTTTCGATTTTGCCACGACAACGCTTGGATTAGGACTCCTCGGCTCCTCGCTTTGCGTGAATGAAAATGCAGCCGTATTGCTTTTGCTTGGAGCATTGTTCACATGCTTGGCCAGCGCATTCAAGATGCTCGATGTGTTTCATTGTTTGCGAGACCATCGGCGTGAATCAGCAAAACCGAACGATGCCTATTTGGTTCGGCCCAGCTTATCGTCGCGAAGCGGTAGGACGGTGTTGCGATACCTAAAGTCGCAGTGGATTTCGATGTGGGCGCTTAACGGATTTGCGATCGCAACAAGCATCGCGACGCTTTGGCTCAGCTCCAACGGTTTGCTCCATGATGCTCAGCCTTGGTTCAGTTTCTTGGCCATCATGGCGTTCACGGCTAGCATGTGTGCTCAGATGCTCAACCGTTGGCTCTACTTCGCATCGGTGGTTTTCCGCCGTATGCCGGGAGCTGGCACATGATTTCTCAGTGGATTCAACGTGACGGACCGCTTACAGATCAATTGCTTTTGAAGCCGAGTGCCTTGGGACTAGGGATGCTTCCGACGCACCAAGTTCCTGACGCGACGACTACCTCGGTATGCGGTTACTGTTCGACGGGTTGCAATCTTAAGATCCATTTGCGGGAGGGGGTAGCGATCAACTTGACCCCATCGACCGATTACCCGGTCAATTTGGGTATGGCCTGCCCCAAGGGTTGGGAAGCATTGCGAGTTCTGCAATCCGATGATCGCGCAACGACTCCTCAGATTCGAAACCGTGAGGATGGCACGTCGCGCGACATCGATTGGCCAGAAGCGATGGGCCTATTTTGCGATCGGTTTAAGGCGATCCAAACCCAACATGGGAGTGACTCCGTGGCATTCATTAGCACGGGTCAAATACCGACCGAGGAGATGGCTTTTCTGGGCGTGCTTGCAAAATTCGGAATGGGAATGCTGCATGGCGACGGGAACACGCGTCAGTGCATGGCGACCTCGGTGGTCGCGTACAAGGAGTCGTTTGGATTTGATGCCCCGCCTTTTACTTATGCCGACTTAGAACAATCCGATGCACTGGTGTTCGTGGGTGCAAATCCTTGCATTGGACATCCGATTTTGTGGCAGCGAGTATTGAGGAACAAGAACAAACCTGCGATCATTGTCATCGATCCGCGAGCCACCGAAACGGCCATGGCGGCCACCGAGCATTTAGCGCTCTTGCCCAAGAGCGACATGACATTGCTATACGGCCTAGCGAAATTATTGATCGATTGCAATGCGATGGACGTTGGTTTCATCGACGCGCACACCGTTGGATTCGAGGCATTTCGGGAGCATGTGGCAACGTTTGATCTTGAACGAGTCGTTGCGGAAACGGGGATATCTGCGGAACAACTCAAGCGGGTCGCCAATGTGTTAGCCCAAGCGAAACGGGCGTCGTTTTGGTGGACGATGGGCGTCAATCAGTCGTATCAAGGGGTTCGAACAGCGCAAGCGATCATCAACCTGGCGCTGATGACCGGCAGCATCGGCCGACCTGGAACCGGTGCCAACAGCATCACCGGTCAATGCAACGCCATGGGCTCGCGATTGTATAGCAACACGACGAATCTGATCGGTCATCACGATTTCACCAATGCGATGCATCGCGACAAAGTGGCTCGCATCCTGGAAATCCCAGTCGAGAAGATTCCGACAACGAATAGCTTGGCTTACGACCAAATTCTGAAAGCTATCGACGACGGCAAGATCAAAGGGCTTTGGATCATTGCAACCAATACCGCACATTCGTGGCTGAACAGCTCCAAAGTCAAGGATGTGCTGTCCAAACTTGATTTCTTGGTGGTTCAAGACATGTACCATTCCACCGAAACGGCACAGCTTGCGGACTTGCTGTTGCCGGCCGCGGGCTGGGGAGAAAAAGAAGGTACGTTGATCAATAGCGAGCGTAGAATCGGATTGATTCGACGCGTCGCAAAAGCGCCAGGTCAAGCGCTGGCGGATTTTTCTATTTTCCGATTGATCGCAGACGCTTGGGGGTGCGGTCATTGGTTTGCCAAGTGGAAGAAGCCCGAGGACGTGTTTCAGACGATGAAGGCACTCTCGCGAGGCCAGCCGTGCGACATCAGTGGGATCGATGACTACGCGATGTTGGATCGGCATGGTGGGATTCAGTGGCCTTGGACCCTGGAGGACGTTCAGCGTCACGAAACACCAGAATGCGAACGAAGGTTGTTTGCCGACGGAAAATTCTTTCATTCGGATCGACGCGCCCGCTTTGTCTTTGCGGAACCGGGCCCAATGCCTGAGCGACCTTGCAGAGACTACCCGTTCATTCTGCTAACAGGGCGAGGATCGGTTAGCCAATGGCATACACAAACTCGTACGTCCAAGAGTCCATTGTTGCGTTCGCTCTATCCCGAAAAACCTTATGTCGAGATCCATCCGATCGACGCCACTGCGCTCAACATTCAGCCAGGAGAGCAAGTTACCGTCCGTAGCCGACGTGGCCAGATTTTGGTACATGCCTCGATCACCTCTACCTTGCAGCCTGGGCAACTTTTCATACCGATGCACGATGCACAAACCAACATGTTAACGCTGGAACATGTCGATCCATATTCTAGACAGCCCTCCTACAAGGACTGCGCGGTTGCGGTCTCCAAGTCACTTAGTACATTGCGTCGATAACCTATGACTCCAGAATCCTTTTCGCAAGAACAGCAAGCATATTTGCAAGGGTTATTGCTTGGAACCGACGTGGCGCGCAAGATCCGCAATTTACCAGTGCTTAGCGGATCCGGCATCAATCCATCTAACGGCTCGGCGTTTCAGTTGGGAGCCGCAAATCGAGTGTCGACGGCGATGGTCACCAACGATGCTCCGGTGCATCTGCATGCTATTCATGCTCAGGCCATGCAACGCTTTGAAATGGCGGGCAAGTCTCTCGTGGCGGAAGAAAAGGCCAAGCGGGACAAAAGCGGACTGGGTATGTGGGAGGAGATTGGACAGCGGGCGGCCAAAGGGGAATTTCCAAAAGGAACCGATGTATTCTTGACGAAATTCCACGGACTATTTTTCGTTGCTCCATCGCAGAATTCGTTCATGTGCCGTATGCGAATTCCGGGTGGCGAGTTGCGATCGGATCAGTTATCGGGTCTCGCGAAACTAGCCGATGAATTCGCTGGTGGATATGCAGACATTACAACGCGAGCCAATTTGCAATTGAGAGAAATCACGGCCAAGAACGCTCTCCATGTGTTGATGGGACTGCGAGAGTTGGGATTGGTAACCCAAGGCTCCGGGGCTGACAACGTCCGCAATGTTACGGCCAGTACGCTGAGTGGCTTGGATTCGAAAGAGCTCATCGAGACGCTGCCGCTTGCCAAACAACTTCACTACCATATCTTGCACAAACCGGAACTCTACGGTCTGCCTCGCAAATTCAACATCGCCTTGGACGGTTCTGGGCGGATTAGTTCGTTAGCGGAAACGAATGACATCAGTTTTCATGCGGTCAATCTGCTGGAGAGTCAAAACGGTTTGGCGGCGGGGGTCTACTTTTTGCTCGGTCTAGGTGGCATCACCGGCCATGGCGACTTCGCACGCTCGACCGGTATCTTGGTCGAGTCTCGCGAATGCATTGCCGTTAGTGAAGCCATCCTGCGCGTGTTCATCGCTTATGGCAATCGTACCGATCGCAAGAAAGCAAGACTAAAGTATTTGCTTGATGAATGGGGATTCGATCGGTTCCTCGCAGAAGTCGAGAAGGAGTACAAGAAACCGTTGCATAGGGTAGCGTCGAATCATTGGGAACAACCTGATCATGTCGATCGGTGGGCGCACGTGGATGTCCATCCGCAACAGCAAGTTGGGTATTCCTATATCGGGCTGGTGTTGCCTGTTGGCCGCATCACGAGCGAGCAGTGTCGAGGAATCGCGTCGATCGCGTCTAGGTACGGAAGCGGGACGGTCCGATTGACGGTTTGGCAAAACCTGATTATCCCCAACGTGCGAGATGAAGACATGGTCGAGGTCCAGGAGTCCATCGAAGGGCTGGGATTGGGTTGGAGTCGCAATGGCGTTCGAGCAGGCTTGGTCGCGTGCACGGGCAGCGCCGGTTGCAAGTTTGCGGGCGCCGACACCAAGAAACATTCCATGATCTTGGCGGAGTACCTGGAGGATCGATTCGAACTGGATCAACCAATCAACATTCACGTGACGGGTTGCCATCATAGCTGTGCTCAACATGCGATCGGCGACATCGGTTTGCTCGCCACCAAGGTGACGGTGGGAGAAGACATGGTCGACGGCTATCACATTCTGGTAGGCGGCCGAACGGGCCTCGATCCCGCGATAGGTTTGAGTCTTTTCGAATCGATTGAATTCTCGCGAGTGCCTGCAGTAGTCGAATCGATCATCGACCACTACGTACAACATCGAATGGAGGATGAGTCATTTGCAGAGTTCTCGCAACGGACCGATTGGAAGTCCGCCGAATTTGTTTTCCGGACATTTGAAAGCTTGGCATCCGCGAGGCACGGATGAATCGATCATGACATACCAAATAGTTCCCGAATCAGCCCCGTTCAATCTTGAGCAACGCGCTTGGCTCAACGGTTTTTTCGCAGGAGTACTTGGGGTATTGGACCAGCAAGGCGTCCAGGGGGGAAGCTCTGCAGTGATGGCAACCGCCGCCGAATTGTTGAGCTCCCCTTTGGACGCTAGCTCAAGCAATGCCGACGAGCCAAGCGAATCGTTTCCTTGGCATGACTCAGGGCTACCCATCCAGGAACGGATGCAGTTGGCGGAGAGGAAACCCAAGGATCGCCGATTGATGGCTGCGATGGCCCAACTCGATTGCGGCACGTGTGGATATCTATGCAAGACCTACGCCGAAGCGATTGCGAACGGCTCCGAAAAGAACTTGTCGCTCTGTTCGCCCGGTGGCAACGAAACCGCAAAAACGATTCGGCACATTCTGAAAGAGTCCGGCGGCGAAACGGTTGCTAGCCAAAGAACGATCCCGTCGGCATCGGAACGACCGCTTGGCCCAGTCGGAACTCGAGAAAACCCAGCGGTCGCTAAACTGATGGCAAGCAATCGGCTTAACCGCGGTGACTCGGCCAAGGACACGCGGCACGTTGTGATCGATTTATCTGCCACGCCCCTCAATTATCGAGTAGGAGATGCCTTGGGTGTCTCTCCGAGGAACTGTCCTGAACTAGTGCAATCGGTGATGGCTGCCGCCAAACTGAATCCTCAGTCAATCGTTCAATGCAAGGCAGGTCAAGCTAACGAAACGCATTCGCTTGCCGAGGCACTTGCGCAATCGTGCCTGAGAACGATCTCACAAGATTTGGTTGACCTGGCCATGCAAATCGTTCGAGATCGGCCCAAACATAATGGATCCGTGGCAATCGATGAGCAGAGGCTCCAGGATCTCCGGTTGTTTAGCGAATCGGACGAATTCTATCAGTGGGACGTATTGGAGTTTGTGCAGAAATTCGATGGAATCCAATACTCGGAACAACAATTCGTCGAAGCATTGGTGCCCTTAAGACCACGCTTGTACTCGATTGCCAGCAGCCAATCGCTATTTCCGAACGAGGTTCATTTGACGGTCGGTCGTGTCGTGAGCTACGTACGAGAGCGGAAGCGGAAAGGGGTCGCTTCCACCATGCTATCGGATCGTTTGGATCCGGGAGCATCGCTTCGCGTGTTCGTTCATCCCTCGCATGGGTTCACTGTTCCTGCGGATAAATCCGCTCCGATGATCATGGTAGGGCCAGGCACAGGAATCGCACCGTTCATAGCATTCCTTCAGCAGCGCCAAGTCGACCGGGCAACGGGCAAAAACTGGCTCTTCTTTGGCGATCAACGACGCGAGTGCGACTACCTGTATGAGCCGCAATTGGAGGCATGGCGAGAGAGCGGCCATTTGACCCGATTGGATTTGGCGTTCAGTCGCGATGGAGCCAACAAAATCTACGTTCAACACCTTATGTTGGAACAAGGTCGCGAGATCTATGAATGGTTATTGGCCGGTGGTCACTTCTATGTTTGTGGCGACGCATCTCGCATGGCAGCCGACGTCGATCGAGCCTTGAGAGATATACTTTCCAAGCATGGCAAGATGAACGAGACGCAGAGCAAGCGCTACTTGCAGGAGCTAACCGAATCCCATCGTTACGCGCGAGACGTGTATTAGAAATGCTGCAGGTTTATGTTAAAAAAGCTGCAGGTTTATCCTGCCGACTGTGACACTTCTCGTCAAACCCCACTAGGTAGCTTGCTCGAAGGGAGTCGAACCCAACCGTTCTGCCAACAAGACCACCGCGTTCCAAGCGATCGATGGCAATCGTTCGCCGCGCATAGGCCACTTCAAGCTGCTGCAGCGACTTGGAGTGGCATGGGCGAAATTTGGATGGCCGAGCAAGAAAAACCGGTCCGTCGCCGTGTCACGCTGAAACTGATCAAAGAAGGGATGGACTCCCGAGCTGTCTTGGCTCGCTTCGACGCCGAGCGCCAAGCTCTCGCAATGATGAATCATCCCAACATCGCCAAAGTCTTCGAAGCCGGGAGCGTTGGTCCGGAAGATCAAAGCATGGGGATCGGTCGCCCTTATTTTGTCATGGAACTCGTTCAAGGGATCCCGATCACCTAGTTCTGCGACCAGCTCGAAAAGCTCCCAGTGGCAATTCTTCGAAAGAAGAAATTCGCCAATTGTTCCACGCGATGACGTTGATGAAGCTGGGTGATCGGGATGGAGCGGTGAAGATGCTGGAAGAGCTTAAAATGCCAAGCAACCCCGACAAACAACTCGTTGCACTCGAGTCCGAAGCGAGGGAGCTGATCGGTTTGTGAAATGGATAATGAAAAATGTCAAAAT
>JBEBHM010001080.1:0-2362 GCA_040080875.1 Pirellula sp. | reverse complement strand
CTGCAAAAGCGGCACCGCAAGCACCCGCAACGAGCCGCACGATCATTAAAAAAAAACCTCGCGAATCCCAGGGAAAACAGTGTTTTTCCTGCAAATTGCGAGGTTTCCAAGATGGAGGTATGGGGACTTGAACCCCAGACCTCTTGCATGCCATGCAAGCGCTCTCCCAACTGAGCTATACCCCCATTTTCGAACGGATTTCGGTCTCTCATAATCCGTCCCACCGATTTCCAACATCGGACGCTGAAGATTATCCGTACATTTGCCCCGTGTCAAGCTAACGCCTTGGTTTTGCCTCCCGCTCAAAAAACTCCAACCAGCCAAGTGTTATCGCGTCCGCGATCGTCTTCTTGGCTGCCAATTCACTCGGTGGCTTGCCCCAGTAAAATCCGATCACACCTGCCGCATGGCCTCGCGATGCCTCGATAAATTGCTCGAACTCGGGCATCGAACACTTGAGCGGAAAGGTCTCCTCGATCACAACCGGTTTGCCTACCGAAAAGGCCTTCAACGTCGCGATGTCCTCGTCAAGCTTCTTGGACACTGGGTACAAATGCACGCACAAAAAATCGAGCGAACCCACAATCTTGGTCGGCACAAAGCCGGAGGTAAGGCCCGGTCGGTCGAGGCTCCAATCCACCAAACCGACCGTGATCAGATGCCTCGCATCGTGCTTGCGAATCGCTTTGGCCAAATGATCTATCCATTGCTTCGCCACCTCGGGCCGATTGCGTTTGCCTTGATCCAGGGTGATGAACTGCACGAAGTGCTTTCCAGCAAACGCGGGTCCAAGCCAGTCTCCATCGGCACGCTTGCCGCCGGACACAACGGGTTCATTCATGAGGTCATAACAAAAGACGGCGGGACTCTTGGCACAAGTCTTTGATATCGCTTCCCAGAAATTGGCTTGAACCGCCCAGCGTTCCATTTCCGTAAGTCCATCGTACCAACTGGGAACGTCCGCTTTGTGATAACAAGCCAAGCCAGTCAGGTCCAAATAGAGCCCAGTCTCTTCTGCAAGCTGCAACAGTTTCGAGAGCTGTGCGAGGGCTTGCGCGTTGGGTTGGTCGGGGCTGGTCATGAATCGACCGAGTTGCAGGTGGATTCGGACGACGTTGGCTCCAAGCGACTTCATGCTCAAGAAGTCACGCTGTACCTTGGGCCATTCGTCTGCCCAATAGTCTTCGATCAGTCGCCCCGACTCGTCATGATCGTAATTAAAGCCCCACGGTGAAAAAGGGGTCGCGGTGCCTTGGCAGACAAATCCGATCTTGGGCTGGTCGACTACTATCCATGGCATGTCCGCTCGACTCGCATCGCAGTTGAGCATGGCCACAGCAGCGCACAATAACGAAATCCACGCGATCATCCTATCGTCTCCCAATACAGTCTAAGTTACCCGAGTAATTCCTCGATCGGCGTCCCATCGTTTGCGACTTTGAATGGGCGTCCTGTTGGGGATATGACTTCTTGGTTGAGGGGCAATCCCATCGCCTTGGCGATAGTCGCGTTGAACGAGGCTGGCGATACGGCATCTTCTTCGACACCGTGAGCGGCTTTGTCCGATTTGCCATAAAACTGGCCACCCTTAATTCCCGCGCCAGCCAGCACAGCGGAAAAAACCGCAGGATGATGGTCCCGTCCGGCAACGGAATTGATTTCCGGTGATCGGCCAAATTCCGTCGCCAACACGATCAGTGTTTCTTGGATGAGTCCGCTGGCCGTTAGATCCTTTAGCAAGTTTCCAAGTGCACGATCCAGGATGGCAGCACGACTTGGGAGAGCGTTCGTATCAAAGATGGCGCTGTGCATGTCCCAGCCGGCGAGATTCACTTCCACGCAACGAACATCATTTTCGATCAATCGACGAGCTAGCAAGCATCCTTGACCAAACGCATCGCGTCCATAGCGATCGCGATCTTCATTTTTCTCTTTAGACAAGTCAAATGCTTTCAGTTCGGACGAGGCGAGCAGGGTTGACGCTTCGGCGTACAGATCGGTGTATGCTTTGACTTGCTTGTCTTTGTATTTCGCGCGAAATTTTTTGTCGAATTTGTCGATGAGCTCTTTGCGTTTTTCAAAAGCAGCGTCGGAGAGATAGTCAGGTTGCTTGGTGTTTTCAAGACCTCGGTTGGGGTCCGCGATGGGCAAGGGCGTGTGGGACGGGTCCAGGAAACCAGCGCTGGGATGATAAGCGGGAGCGCTGATCATGACGGTATCCGGCAACGATTTGTTCTTTCGCCCGAGCAGTCGTTGAGCCCACGGTCCGATGGAAGGATGACGCTCGGTGGAAATCTCTTCGTAGCTCGTTCGCATCAAGTACTCGCCATCCTCATGATCGCCTGTTTGCGTTGTCATGGAC
>JBEBHM010000337.1:0-9010 GCA_040080875.1 Pirellula sp. | reverse complement strand
CCGCAGCAGTTGTCGACGCCTGCAGGATCCCCAAAATTGCACCAAGTCTTGGTGGCGTGGAGTCGTTGATTGAACAACCGTTGGTGATGAGCTACTTCGATTATTCCCCTGAGGAAAGACAGCGGTTCGGCATCGACGACAATATGATTCGTATGTCTTGCGGAATCGAAGATACAGACGATTTAATCGCAGACCTAAAGCAAGCCCTAGAATCATGAAATTTCGAACGCGCGCGATTCATGTCGGAAACGAACCGGATCCCGCTACAGGTGCTGTCGTAACCCCAATCCACTTGGCAACCACTTATATTCAGCCCGGCGCGGGAACATGGGGTTCGTACGACTATTCTCGCAGCGGTACACCCACTCGGTCCGCCGTCGAAAAGACCTTGGCTAACTTGGAACGAGCCGCAGGCGCACTCGCGTTCTCGTCCGGAATGGCCGCCACTCATTGCGCAACAATGTTGCTCAAGAGTGGGGAACATGTGGTCGCTGGCTGCGATATTTACGGTGGAACGTATCGTTTGCTCCATAAGATTTGCAATCGAAGCGGAATCAGCGTGACCTTGGCGGCGGCCGATGATGCAGAGCAAATCCAAGCCGCAATGCAACCCAACACCAAGATGGTCTGGGTTGAGAGTATCGGCAACCCGCTCATGACCATACCTGATATCCCCGCCCTAGCCGAATTGGCCCATGCCAACGGCGCGTGGCTCGGTGTGGATAGCACGTTTGCTCCGCCAGCCATACTCAGACCGCTCGAACTTGGAGCGGACATCGTCATGCATTCCTCAACCAAGTATTTGGGTGGTCACAGCGATTGCTTATCCGGAGTTCTCGCCGCGCGCACTCCCGAGTTACACAAAGAACTTTACTTTGTTCAAAACGCTACGGGTGCTGTTTTGGGCGGACTTGAGTGCTTTTTGCTCCAGCGCGGTATCAAGACGCTCGAACTGAGATTGCGAGAACAGAGCAAGTCCGCATTGCAGATCGCGCAATGGCTTGAGAATCATCCCTGCGTTACGCGCGTTCGCTATCCAGGGCTAGCGAGCCATCCAAATCATGAACGGGCTGTTCGATTCATGGGCGATCAATTCGGAGCAATGATCTCCTTTGAAATGAATGGTGACTTCGCTCAAACAAAACTTGTATGCGAGTCGACCGAACTGTTTGGGTTGGCAGTCAGTTTAGGGGCTGTCGAGTCCTTGATTTCACAGCCTGCGTCCATGTCGCATGCGAGCTACGACGCGGCGGCAAAGGCCAAGTTCGGAATCACCGATTCGCTCATTCGCATCTCGGTTGGCTTGGAAGACCCCCATGACCTCATGCAAGATCTCGATCAAGCCATTCATAGAATCAAGGCAAATTAGCGTGAAGCGTTACAAGGCCTTTCTGAAGCATACTTGGTGGCTGTGGACGATCTACGTGACCGCTACGTTGGTATTGATCGCCTTCGTGAGCCCCATTTTCTGGGCCATGCTGCCGATGATGATCGTCAATTTTGTCTACTTTGCGCTCGTCCGATACGACGACGACGGAAACTTCATCGGTGCCTGAAAGCGGGAGCAGAGTAGAGCCATTGTCCCAATTGCTCGGGAGCGTTCATCACAGGATTCATCCCACATGATGGTGCACCATTCTGCCGTAGCGGAACGCGCCAAGCGATTCGACAACGCCTCGAAAACCTTGACGGTTTCCACTACATGCGAGCAAAATTATAAACGCTCATATAGTTTTGCCCATGTTACACTGCAAACGATTGCGACAATCGTTAACTCTCTTTCATCCATCGAACTCGAATACCGCCTTGATGCAGCCGTCCTTTTGATGCGAGAAAATTTCGTAGGCTCGCTTGCAATCATTGGGTTGGAATCGGTGTGTTATCAGTTGGTCGATGGGCCAAGGGCTCTCGGCGATGCGATCGGATAACTTGCTCATGTAATGCCTCGCGGGACACCTGCCGGTCCGATACGTCATGTTCTTGTTGTAGGCATCCGATGGCGTAAACCCAAAGCTAGAACTCGAATGGCACCCGATGACCGACATCGTTCCTCCAGGACGCATCATGGCGAACGCGAGTTTTTGAGCGTCGGGCAAACCGACCAACTCCAGGATGCTGTCAGCGCCTCGTCCGTCCGTATTGCGTTGTACCCAGTGGATCGCCTCTTCCGGCCCTATCGCAATCGCACCTAAGCTGGAGGCCATCTCTCGACGCTCAGCAATCGGATCGATCGCCACAATCTGTTTTGCACCTATTGAACGCGATGACAGAATAGATAAGAGCCCCACCGTGCCGCACCCAATCACAACTGTTAAACCATTTGGATCAATATCGGCCATTTCGGCACAATAGTATCCAGTGCTGAGATTGTCCCCCAGAAGCAACGCCAATTCGCAACTCATGTTCTTTGGCATGCGAACCAACGTTCCGTCGGCCAATGGCACCCTTACGTATTCCGCTTGACCACCATGAAGCCCCCGTCCATCGCTCCGCCAGCCAAGCAGTTGGCCAGAAACGCAACGACTGGTTAGCCCACAGTGACAATAAAAGCACACGCCGCAACTGGTTGAAAACGGCGAATAGACTCGATCTCCAACCGAGTGTGTTTTGACTTCGCTGCCTATCGCAATCACTCTCCCGACGAATTCATGTCCCATGACCGTGCCTGGCTCGAGTCCTAATTCGCGTCCGAAATAGGTGTGCAAATCAGATCCGCACATGCCAGCCATTTCAACCTTGATGATCGCGTCACGAGGATCCTCGATCCTTGGATCAGGCATTTCCAGCCACTCCACACTTCCAACCGACTGAAAACAAACGCCCCGCATATCCTTCATTCTTTCTGTACGTCCAATAGGCAAACGGATTTGGTGGTCGCGGTCGAGTATACCGTCCATTCACGGGCATCTAACCCAATCACGCCCCCATCCACCCCGAAATCCAAGAGGCTCGTTGGGATCGTGAAGTGCTGGATATGTTGGTGAGCTACTCGATCGCAAGAGCTTCGGAGCGTTAAATTTCCGGATTGGACGAGCTTCCAGTAGTCGAGCGGCTGCCCCAACTTTGATAGAATTGTCCCTGTGCACTACCCCACTCACCTCTCAAGCCTATTCCAGAAATACATTTAGGAACTCCGATGTGCCGTTTTCAAAATAGCATTTCTTTTATTGCTATTGCCGTTACGTTGACCAGTTGGTTGCCATGTGATGCTGAGGACTGGCCTCATTGGATGGGCAAGAATCGTGACAACGTGTGGAACAATGCGTTCGGCCGAAGTGTAGTTTGGTGCCAACCTGCATTTGCCAATGGATGCATTTATGTCCGCAATGACGAGAGCATCGTGTGCGTCCCGTTGACGAAATAACCTAACTTGGACCTATCCTCTTCCCACACATCGATTTCATCATGGACCAAAATAGAATCAAGAACCAAGATCGCGAAGCGATGACACGTCGCAGCTTCGGAGCCGGAACCTTCGGCGCTGTCGCCGCCAGCGCCGCAGCGGGCTTAGTAGCAGCTGCTCCCTTGTCCGTCGCTCATGCCGCCACGGCAGATGCAAAAAGCGGGCGATTGAAACAATCGGTTTGCAAGTGGTGCTATTCGAAAACTCCGCTGGAGGACCTTTGCAAAGAAGCTGTCAAGCTTGGCTTGGTTGGCATCGACCTGCTAACTCCCAAGGACTTCCCAACGCTCAAGCAGCACGGGCTCCTTTGTACCATGGTTTCGTCTCACCCGCTCACGGACGGATTGTGTGACGAGAAATTTCATGATGCATCGCTTAAGTCCATGAACGAAGCCATCGAAGCGACTTCCGCAGCCGGCTATCGAAACGTCATTTGCTTTTCTGGAAATGCACGTGGAATCGACCGCAAAACTGGACTAAAAAATTGTGCCGCAGCACTCAAGCAAGTGGTCGGCATCGCGGAGAAGAAGAACGTCATTCTCAACATGGAATTGCTCAACAGCCGAGTCAACCACCCGGACTATATGTGCGACAATTCGGCTTGGGGAATCGAACTTGTCAAAGAAGTCGGCTCCAATAACTTCAAATTGCTGTACGACATTTATCACATGCAAATCATGGAAGGGGATATTATTCGCAGCATCCAAAAGAACCATCAATATTTCGGTCATTACCATACCGCCGGGAATCCCGGTCGGAATGAACTGAACGATTCTCAGGAACTTTTCTATCCCGCCATCGCTCGAGCAATTGCCGACACCAAATTCGATGGTTACTTTGCGCATGAGTTTATTCCAGTAGGAGACCCCATGGCAGGACTCACCGACGCGGTCAAGCTGTGCACTGTTTGAACCGCAATCTAATAATCGCACTTCAAGAAAAACGTTTCCATTCTTTTTAGGACCCAATTTTATGACTAGCCCTTTGACTCGCAGATCTTTCCTTTCGACTACCTCGGCTACTGTCGCGGCCGTTGGTGCAACGCAATTAACTGCCCAAAGCTACGGTCGAATCATCGGTGCCAACGATCGAATCGGCGTTTCGGTTATCGGAGGCGGTGTGATCGGAAACGAACACTTCAAAGTCATTAATAACCTCAAGAAATCCAACAATTTGCTCCCCGTCGCAGTCGCCGATTGCTGGAAGACTCGCGCCGACGAGGGCATGGCATTGATTGGGGCCAAAGAGTCACATTCCGATTATCGGCGTTTGCTGGATAACAAAGACGCCGATTACATTGTCGTCGCGACTCCCGAGCATTGGCATTGGACCATGACCATCGATGCCATGGATGCCGGCAAAGCCGTCTATTCTGAAAAACCCATGACCCACACGATTCCAGAAGCACAAGCGGTCATGAAAAAACAAAAAGAGACGAAACGACCGTTGCAAGTGGGCGTACAAGCCATGTCGGATGATAGTTACATCTCCGCGCGAGATGCGATTCGAAGTGGAGTCATTGGCAAAGTCATTCAGGCTCAGATCGAGTATGTTCGCCGATATGACAGCAAGAAGGGGCCATGGCGCGAACCAGAACAGGTCGCCCAGCACGCATCCAAGCCAGCCGACCTGGATTGGAATGCATGGCTCGGTTCGGCCAAGAAAATTGATTGGAACCCCAATCACTACTTCGAATGGAGATGCTATTCCGCCTATTCAGGTGGAATCTGCACTGACTTGTTTATCCACCGTATCACGCGCATCATGCGTGCCTGCGATTTGCTCTATCCTCGCCGAGTGGTTGGTATGGGCGGGATTTGGCAATGGCCAGACGGGCGAGATTTGCCCGACAATATCGAAATGATTTGCGAGTACCCACGCGGAATGACGGTATATGTGCTGGGCACGATGAGCAACCGCGTTGGCATCGATCATTTGATTCGCGGCTATCGCGGTACACTTTCCTTTACGAACGAGGGTTGGGTCGCCAAAGACAAGGATGGAAAAATCCTGCGAGAACATAAGAAGACCGGTGGCGAAGATCAAAATTTGCATCACACCAATCTTCACAATCACATTCGCAACGGAGAGCCACTCAATTGCCCGGTGGAATTGGGGATGGCTGGCGTGGTTGCAGTCAACATGGCGAACGAAAGCTGGCGCACGAATCAGATGATGGGCTGGGACAAAGTGAACGAGAAGATGGTTCCGGCCAACACTCTGAAAATGAGCCACGAACCCGAAACGACCTAGAGTAGAGCAGTTGTCCCCAACTGCTCCAGAAGTAATAGCAGAGAGTAGAGCAGTTGTCCCCAACTGCTCCCGCAACTACTAGCCAAGCCCAAACCTACGTTCAAACAGCAGCATTACCTCGATCTCTTCCGTTGCGCGATAAGCTGCCTGCTAAATACACGAAGTGCGCTCGTTGCTCGTTCGCGTCATTCGGAGATGGATGATTTTCTTGAAAGAGCTTCATTTACCGAACGGATGTATTTCTTTCCCGAATTCGTAAATGGATGTACCAAGTTGAAATAAAGAATGTACCAAATCGCTGCAACTCCATCCCACATACCAATTTTCTTCCCCTCATCGTACGTTCGTCCGTAGTATGAAATCGGGACTTCGTAAGTCCTGGCACGAGTCTTACAAACCATTGCGGTGATTTCGACTTCTAGCCCAAAACCACGGCTGCAAAGGTGCAACGGCGCGATGACTTCGCGTCGAAAGGCCTTATAGCACGTTTCGATATCCGACATGTTTCGGTTTGTCAGCAAGTTGCTAAGCAATGTAAGGAACTTGTTGGCTAGGTAGTGATAAAAATAGAGCACGCGAGACGCGCGTTTCACCATGAATCGGCTTCCATAAACCACATCCGCCACACCTTTGAGGATGGGTTCGATGACATCACGGATCTCCGTCGGGTCGTACTCGAGGTCGGCATCTTGAATGATGAGCACTTGTCCTGTGCTCTCTCCAATGGCCCTGGCAATCGCAGCCGTTTTGCCTTGATTGGTTCCTTGCGAAATGAATCGAATACCTGCGTGACTTTCGGCAATCGTCCGAACTAACTCGGCCGTTTGGTCGGTCGAGCCATCATCCACAACGATGATCTCGCAATCTTGAATGTCCAGTTCCAGCAACCGGTTCAAGATTTGCTTAATGGTCTTTTCTTCGTTGAACGCTGGAACGAGAATCGATACTCTCACAAACTAGGCTCCTGGCAATCGTTGATCAAACAAGCATTCCTCGCGCGTCGACTGCCAAAGGGACTATTTCTTGTCCGTCGTGCCAGAAGAAGCTGTTTTGAAGATTGACACATACGCAGATGTGATTTGGGATAATCCATACGCGATCGCCGATCCTGGGCAATTGGATCGCATCAAGTTTCTCTCTTGGAATCACGATCTCACCATGTTCTTCGCTGAGCCTGGATACCTTCGCATCGGGATACTCGACAACACAACCAAAGCCAGCGTCCTGGTTTGCCGCGTTTCGATCGCTCGACAGCGTTTTGCTCCCGGCATCGACAATGAACTTGCTCGGCTCGGGAGTACTAACCACGGTAGCAAGGATCCGAGCGGCACAATTCTCAAAGCTGCATACTCCCAAGCGAACTTCATTGAGGTCGTTGTATACATACGTACCGGGGCGGATCTCGTTTAGCATGGGATTGCGATGCGAGGATCGTGCTGTTGGCGTTGAACCGCCCGAAATGGTTTCGGCGGAAATTCCTTTTTTGCGAAGTCCATCGATGACCTGTTCAAGAGCCGAGGCATATTCCTCCCAGATGCTTGGGGCAGACTCGGGTAAGATATGACCAGGGAAGCACATCAGGCCAGCGACTCGCAAGTGATTTTGTTTCTCGACATACTCACACAATTCGATAGCGCTAGTCGAAAGCATGACTCCGGTCCTGTGAAATCCAACGTCGACATCCACCATGATGTCCAAGTGGACATTGGCGTTGAGCGCGGCTGATTGCAGCAGGTCTGCGGCCTCGCGTGAATCAATACCGACACGCAACCGACAAGTTCGAGCCAACGCTGTGAGCCGACGCAATCGACTGTGACCAATCGCAGGGTACGCGATCATGATATCGCCCGATGCCTGAGACATTACTTCGGCTTCGCCCACTTTGGCAACCGTTAATCCGTGGGCACCCGCCGCGATCTGCTCGTTGGCCACTACGATCGACTTGTGGGTCTTGGTATGGGGACGCAAGCGAAGCTTGTTTTCGTTGCAGTAAGCCTGCATTGAGCGGATATTATCCCGCGCGATCTCGGCAGAAACTACCAGCGACGGAGTGGGGTGATCCTCAGGAATCGCATTCCAGTTCATGACTTATCTCAGGCAGCCAGAGGGATGGGTGAAAAGAACTGGATCTTACCAAAGTAATCTTGCTCACCAAGGCGCCTGGATGTCCACAATCGAGATTCGCAAGAAATTCTTGAACGACGTCGTAGTTTGATTGTCTGGAAATGAACTGTTACAATTTGCTTGTTGGATTGACGTTAAATTCGCGGGTGTAACTCAGTTGGCAGAGTGATAGCTTCCCAAGCTGTATGTCGAGGGTTCGAATCCCTTCACCCGCTCTAGTAAAAACAGTGCTGATTGCTTGGAAAAGTGGACCTTCCGACGTTCGGAAGCGCGGCATCTTAAGAAATCGGAATCCGGGAACAGTTCCCGAATTCGCAATTTTGAGAGGTGTGTCATGCGAACTCCATCGCTGCGAAAGCATTCATCGGGTCAGGCTCGAGTTACTCTAAATGGCCGTGATTTTCTCCTGGGAGCTTGGGGCTCGAAAGAGTCTCGTCAGGCCTACCATCGGCTGATTGCGGAATGGGAGGCCTCAGGTCGAAGCTCAACCTTTGGCTGTGAGCCAGAATCGATTGCGATCGTAGAAGTCGTCGCGATGTATTTGAAGTTCTGCCGAAAATACTATGGCGACGGCAGAACGACGGAGATCAACACGATCATTCCCGCGATGAAAGCTCTCCGAAGCCTCTACGGGGAAACGACGGCTGTGAAGTTTGGACCACTGCAGTTCAAAGCGTTGCGGGCGTTTCTGATGAAGCCAGTGAAGCGAAAGCTGAAGAGTGGGAAAATCAAGGAATCCGTTCGTTCTCGAACGTATATCAACGCACTGATGAAGCGAGTCCGAAGACTCTTCAAGTGGGCGTCGTCAGAATCCATTCTCCCTGGCAGCATCTACACCAATCTTTCGTGCGTCGAACCTCTCAAGCGAGGTCGAACTACGGCACCGGAGAGGGAGCGAGTTGAGCCAGTGGAAGAAATGGTTGTGGCGAAAACGATTGAACATCTGTCTCCCACCGTGGCAGCGATGGTCCGATTTCAACAGCTCACTGGTTGTCGTCCAGGGGAAGTTTGTTCGATCAAGTCGGGAATGGTCGATCGGTCGAAAGACGTCTGGGAAATTTGCATGAACAAACACAAGAACGCTTGGCGGGGAAAAGCTAGGACGATCTATGTTGGCCCGGAAGCTCAAAAGGTATTGGCGCCGTTCTTGTTGCGAGACGCGAATAGCTATTGCTTTTCTCCCAGGGAAGCTGAAGAGAAAAGACGTGAGCAAGCGAGCGAGAATCGAAC
>JBEBHM010000336.1:0-9017 GCA_040080875.1 Pirellula sp. | reverse complement strand
TAATCATTTCGTTCACGAACGCTGATTTTTTCCATGCACCAACAAAAATTCCATTCCTTTGTTAGGCTGCCCGGTCCCGTCGATTCTGCCGCAATTCGCTCCACACTTAACTTATTCTTTAGGTTATGCCTGGTCGCTTGGGTTGCGATCTACGTGCAAAATGGTGTTGCAGAGTCTCAGTACGTCGGCCCCTCCATCAACGTCGACATCAGTCAGGACAGCGGGCGCAACGATGTGATCGCACCCGGATGTCATCACTGGCGATTCGGACAATCCAAGACTGCAAATTTCAAAATAGGCGATTTGACGTTCGTCTTGGAATCCTTGGATCCAAGTCAACCCATTTCCGTCCTTTGGTGGAAAAAAGGTTTTGACTTTCCAGCGGCCATTGCTTCGGATGGCGCATCGGTCTCATCCTCGAATGGGTTTGGCCTGCAATTGAGAATCCATGGACTTGCTCCAGGAAAACACTCCATCGCGTCCTTTCACAACTATTTGAGTGCTAAGGACGTCGGCGTACTCCACTTTGCGATCGACGATACCGAGGTAATTGCTAACTTTCGCCCTTCCAGAAACGTGCTCCACGATGATGATTGCGGCTCGCTTTGGAGTGAGTTTGAGGTAGTCGATGGACGCGCCCCCACTTTTACTTGGCGAGCGTCAAAGGACCCGCAAAGCGCCACCGAAATTGCAACCACCATCTTGAATGGATTCTCTTTGGATGTGCAAGACCCACGCCAGCAAGCGAGCAAGCCGATACCTAGCGACGGCGATGAACATGTGGAAGAGTCGCCCGAATTACGATGGACGGCTACCGCCAATAGCCATGCGCAAAGAATATATTTCGGAACGGATGCCAGCCAAATCGCGAATGCGAACATTCATTCCGACGAGTACCTAGGCCAGCTTTCATCGAAGACATGTTCGATGGATCTCACAAAACACGCGCGTTGGCAAACGCTCGGTGATCGCTCCGAGTTGCGGAGCAACTCTGCCACAACGGCGCGGAGCGACTCTGCCACAACGGCGCGGAGCAACTCTGCCACAGCCGCTTCGCAACCGATCCGAGGTTCGGAACTCGACCCTTTTGAAACGTATTACTGGCGAGTCGACTCGATAAGAGCAGGCCAAACAGAGCCTTCGTCGGTTGGAAAAATATGGTCCTTCCGAGTGCGAAGGCTTGCGTTCCCAGGTGCCGAGGGGTACGGGCGGTTTGCTCAAGGTGGACGTGAGGGGAGAGCCATCCAGGTGACCAACCTCAACGATCATGGTCCGGGGTCACTTCGAGAAGCGGTGGATGCTGACGGACCTCGCACAGTCGTTTTTCAAGTTGGTGGTACAATTGAACTCAAAAGCAAGCTTGTAATTCGAAATCCGTACATCACCATCGCGGGGCATACGGCTCCCGGCGATGGAATCTGTATTCGCGGATACACGTTTGGCTGCATGGGGACGCACGACGTCATTATCCGGCATGTCAGAATTCGAGTCGGAGACGAAGCGAGGATGACCATGGATGGTACCGGATTCGCCAGCACCGACCATTCGATCATGGATCATTGCTCGATCAGTTGGTCCATCGACGAAGCCGTCAGTTCGCGCGGGGCAAACAACATCACGGTTCAACGTTGTATCGTCGCCGAAGCACTTAATATTGCCGACCACAAAAAATATGAACCTGGCAAAGGGCACTCGTTTGCAGGCAGTATCTCAGGAAACATCGGCAGCTTCCATCACAATCTCGTTGCCCACTGCGCAGGCCGTAACTGGAGTCTCGCTGGCGGGCTAGATCGAGGTGGTGGATTTGCTGGCAAGCTAGATATTCGGAACAACGTGGTCTACAACTGGCAACACCGGACGACTGACGGTGGGGTAAAAGCCCTCAATTTTGTTAACAATTTCTACATACCTGGTCCCGCGACGCGCGTGTTCCATCTACTCAAGCCTGATGCTGGCTCGCCGCAAGATCCGCAACAATACTATATGGCGGGCAATCATATGGAGGGACGCGATTACGATGAGGACAATTGGCAATCCACATGCGCATTGCTTCCCAAAGAATGGGGAACCAACAATCGGCTGCTTCAGCCATTCTGCACTTCCGGAATCACCGAACACACAGCCGCACAAGCGTACACGAGCGTGCTGGCAGACGTCGGTGCCAATCTTCCTCGCTTGGATTCGATGGACCGGCGTATCCTAGAGGAAGTTCAATTGCGACGGACCACTTTCCAAGGTGGACGGAGTGGTCTGCCAGGGATAATCGATTCGCAAACTGACGTCGGCGGATGGCCTACTCTTGAAAATGGCCCGATCGCAATCGACACAGACCTGGACGGAATGCCCGACGCATGGGAGAAAGCAAACAGCCTTGACCCAACCTCGTCGGCCGATGCCACCGAACGACGAAGTTCGCCGTTTACCAATCTCGAGCGTTACTTGATGAGCGTCGAGTCTAGCAATCGCTAAGCGGCGATTATGAGTCTTCACACCTTGTTTCTTAGGTAGTGGATCTTGTTAAGACGCAACCGACAAAAGTACTCGATTGTGCAATAGTGGTCGCATTCAAGCCCGCAGCGCAAGCAATCAAGTGGTAGTTCTGCTTCCCTTGCTCGCGCTGCGGGCTTGTATTGTCGGTTGCGTCTGTTAAAGATCCTGCGGCATCGGGATCTTTGACAAGATCCACTACGGCCAGCCCCCATAGCAAGATCCACTACATCCAATCCAATTTTAAATCTGGCCGACGCACTAGGACATTGGTTGGCTACTTATCGTTGGGTTTGCGCACGCTGGTGAAATCGATTTCGCCCGTGTTGCCATCCAAATCATATGCGATCGAACCGTTCATTTTGTCGCCAAACGGCCGTCCGGCATAATCCCCTTTAATCTTTCGGCCCGAGACTTCCGCTTCGATCCTAAACTTGAGTTGGTTCTTTTCGACTTTCAAGTTGGACACCATTACGTTGATTTGATCTCCACTTTTGTATCGACCTTGGTATTGGTCTCCCGTTTTAGTCACTTCGAGTGTCGGTTCAAGCGTGTTGTCCCCCGTTTCGATTTTGATCTGCCACAAGCCGACAACATCTTCCATTTCGACGCTCCGCTTTGGTTTCCAATCAAAGTCATTTGTACCATCGGGGGTCGTTAATGTGACATTTCCATCGATGTCGTCACCTTTGATCTTGCCCCGAAACTCGGCCTTGATCGATGTGCCTCGCAAATCCAACAGCAACTGGAATTTCAGCGTGTCCCCATCGATCTTTCCTTCTTTGATCGCGGTAGGTTTTTCTGACCGACCGACATACGAGCCGACCATCGCTCCATCTTTTCCGACCGATAGACGGACCAAGTCCTTGACGGACTGTCCATCCAGTTCGTATTCCCAACGCCATGTGCCCGAAGGATCAATTTTTGTCGACTTGTCTTGAGCAAATGCAGCCAAGCTACACAACGACCAGCAAACAACCAAAATCGAAGCAAACGAAAAGCGTTTCATGGAACACTCCTGAGAGAGGACAAACAACCTGGAAAGTGAGAAACAGCATTCTAGCTACGGCGAGCAGCAATGTGAACTCACCCGGCAACATGGTGCATCGCTCACACGCCCAACCCTCAACCCTCAACCCTACTATCCCGACTCAAAAACTGGCGAAGGCGGTCAGAAACCAAGAAGACACCACCAACACACGTTCCCGCTATGTAACCGATCACCAGGCCAAAGAAAACACCCAGAATCGTCAGCGCGATTTTCGATTCCTGTACGAACCGTGGAATGACGATAAGTACAACGTATCCGAGGTCGAATTTCCTAAGGTACGCCCTGTCCAATTGCAAACAGACCCAGACACCAAAAACCAAGCCTACTAACATCGAAGCTTTTCTCGGTGCCTTGGCACCGAACATAACCGCCTGGGCGATCGCTGCGCAGGTGATCAGTCCCGAGAAAAAAATCATGGCGTTGACACTTAGCATCATCCATTTCATCACGGCAAACATGAAGGCGTAGCAAGCGGTAATGATGAGCAAGCTAGCGAGATCTAGAATGCGAGGGGCAGAATAAATCGTTTTAGGAAATGCATCCATTGTTCCCTCGCTCGTTTTGTTTGTATTGGGCTAACGACGCACGTTTGCTTGGACCCGTATTCTACAATTCTTGCGACGACTTGCACAAGAACGCTGAGACGGCCGTGAATCCATGGGTCAGGTTGCGATTGCCGATCGGTGCAAATTCCCCGGCGGCGAAAAATCCGGCCAGCGGCAAGCCTGGGAAATACTTGTCGATGGCAAGCGCGTCGTGATTTTTTTGTTCAAACATATTGTTTCCCCGTCCGTTGCAACTGAAGAGCATGGCCGCTTGGCAATCGATTTCACGTTTGCTGATACGTTCTAGGAGAGTTGCAAAATCTGAATCTGCAGCTTGTTCGTCCCGCACGTGAAAGCGAATCGTTTGGCCTACTTGAAAGCGATCGGTCACCACGACTGCCTCGGATTCCTCGTCCACTCCTTGGACGTTTCGAATCAAGAAATCCCCATGCGAGAACGAGCTTGAATTTTCGTTGATCGCTCGCCCAATGAGCAAGGCTTCGATCGCCATAGCACGTTCATGATTGGGTAGTCGATGGAACATTTCTCGCAACATCGCTAGTGCTGGCCGACCACCCAATCCCATAATTCGATTGCCATCAAGGGCCGTTACGATCATTGGGTCACCGATAGGCCGACAGCCTTGGCTTACGATCGTTCGCCACTCCAACCCTGGTGGCAACACGAGTCCAACGGCGCCGCTACCGAGCACTTGATCACCGCAAAAGAGCATATTGGCTTGATTCCAATCCTGACTGCTGGAATACCCGCCGATGACCGGCACTTGGGATTCGTCGCAATCGAGGGTGAGGGCGTCGATGAACAGATCGATCGAGAACGACTTTGGACACGCCACAACAGCCATTCCATTGCACTGTCGAGCGGCTTGCAGAATATCCTCATCGTAACCGATAACTGCCGTGCCATCGGGAGTGCGCAAACACTCGAGGGGGAAAATGCGAAACGGTGCGACACCGCTAACGAGCAGCACGCTTGCCGCCGATTGCCATTCCAGTTCCTGGCGAGAGCCGATAACGCTCTCGGCCGAACATCCGAAAACTGGAACACCGGGAGTGAGATCTCGAAGAGCATTCTCAACGCTCTCTCGTTGCCTATCGGAAATCAACCCGGACACAAATACGAAAGCGCAAGCGATGTCACCAGCTGCGTTCTCGGCTGCCGAGTGATACGCTTTTCTCAACGCAACATCGATCGACTCAGGATGTGTGGCGATGCCGGAACTGACAAACATCGAGCTACGTCCCTTGAATGATTGCAACCATGTCGCGTTCCATTTGGCCCCGCGTTAGGACTTCGTCCGCGCCACACTCCTGGGCAAGCGATAAACGATCCACATCAACGTGTGCCCCGTAGGCAAGTACTTTAGCCTTGGGAAAATTTTGATGAAGCAACGGTATATCTATTCCAAGATCGACCGACCCGAGTGAAAGGTCGATGATTGCAAGTCGAACAGCATCCCTGTCTTGGGTTCTCTCGACCAATTTAGCCACACTGCGATCGACAAGGCAGATTTCTCCTGCACCTCTTGCAACGCTACTGATTTTGGATTGAAACATCAGATCACTGGAAAGCAAAAGTATCACTATACGGCTCCTGGCCCACGCAGTTCATCGTCGATGGTAAGGGCGTCAATCGCCGGCAACACAAATATTTTTCCATCCCCAACGTTTCCTTCGGAGCCAGTCCTCGCAATGGATGAAATGGTGTCGATGGTTCGCTCGAGGAAGTCGTCGTTGACGCAGATTTCAAGGGTCACTTTGCGAAGCAGGTTTACCCGATACTCCACCCCTCGGTAGCTGGCGCTATGCCCTTTTTGTCGCCCGTAACCTTGAGCATCGATGACCGTCATTCGCTGCACTCCCATCTCGTTCAGGGCTTCACGAACAGCTTGTAGCTTGTTGGGTTGTATGACCGCAAACAGCATCTTCAAGGTCGATCGAGCTCCCCTAAGTTCATGAAAGGCAACAAATTCGAAAGCCACGTCCAGATAACCGCATAGAGATTGCCCAGCAATTGGCCGTCGGCGAAAATCGGTCCATCCGAGACCAGCATTCCGGAATCGAACATGGTAAGATGCGAATCGGTTTCGGTCCACCACTAACACCCCGGCCCGCTAACCCAAAGAAAACGAAGTTTCATTTCATGCCTTTTATTCTCGCAGAACCCATGAAAAATAATTTCTAACCGTTTCGATCACATTGGTCATTTGTGTTTTCATTCTGTTTCGCGCTGTTCGCTCAATTTCTGACTTACTCAGAAGATTGTCTGGGACAACTCGTGTTTCAACCCGCCGGTACTCCGAACAACAAGCACATTGTCTTGATCTCTGGGGACGAGGAGTATCGTTCCGAGGAAAGCATGCCCATGCTGGCCAAGATCCTGTCTCAGAAACATGGTTTCCGTTGCACGGTTGTTTTTTCGATGGGAACCGACGGAGCGGACTATATCGATCCAAACAACTCGCAAGGGCTTCGTGGTCTATCCACACTCGATAGCGCCGACCTGATGATCATCGGCACTCGATTTCGAAAACCCATTGAATCGGAAGCAGCCCACGTGACCTCGTTTCTCAATGCCGGAAAACCGGTCATCGGGCTCCGCACTGCCACGCATGCCTTCAACGGCAAAGAGACTTTCGGAGGTCTTGCGTTCGGAGACTTTGGATTGAAAATACTCGGAGAAACCTGGGTCAGCCATCATGGAGGGCATAAGACTCAAGGGGGACGAAGCGTTGTCGAACAAGGTCAACAGGAGCATCCCATCCTTCGCGGAGTAGGCGAGATTTTTACACCGTCCGACATTTATGGTGTCACCCACCTTAAAGAAACGGACAAGATTATTCTACGAGGAGCCGTGACCGAAAGTTTGGACCCACAATCCGCCATCCTTCAAGGTCCTAAGAATGAAAAAATGCAAGCGCTGGCGTGGCTTCACACGTACGACCGCCCCAACGGAAGCGGTACAGGGAATTCGTTTTGTACCACTGCAGGGGCTTCCGTCGATTTGGTCGATGAAGACTTACGGCGATTGATCGTCAACGCAGCGTTCCACCTGACCGGACTGACGATTCCTGACAAAGCGAATGTGTCGTATGTTGATCCGTTTTTTCCGAGCTTTTACGGATTCATCAACGAACCAAACTACTGGAAGACGGCGAATCTGAAGCCGGATGACTTCGGGTTGGGAAAAACGCCGTATCAGCCGGACCCACCCAAAAGCCCCAATTGGACGTTTCGAGACAAACCGGCCAAATAGAGTTAGAGCCCAGAAAAATTGGCATAACTTAAGGATTTATTTGCATATCTTGAATGTTTCCCCAGGGCGAAAGTTGACATTGGGTAGGCTACTCCCGTACGCTAGAAGAAGTCGGCCAAGGGCTGAAATCTCTTCGTTCCACTCCTCCACACACCCAGCGAGGTGGCTTATGTCGTCACAAGCCAAACTTCATTCGATTTTGAGAAGTTCGTTGTTTATCGCCGCCGTCACGGCTGGCTCGTCGGTTTGGTTCGGCTCCACGGGGCAGGCTCAACCCGCCGCAGCGGTCGCAGACATCTACAAAAAATTGGACGTTCAATACAAAACCGACAAAGAAGTCAATGACAAACGAAAAGAAAAGGACAAGGCTAAATCGACCAAATCCGACAAGATCGATATAGCCCCGATCGATGATTTTTACACAAAGTACCTTGTACCTAGACTTACAAATCCATCTCCCGAGGTGATCAACGCGACTCGGGTTGAGTTTATTACCGACATCACCTCGGTTGAAGCAAGTCCGGCAAGTGCCATCCGGGAATACAACCAGAAATTGATCGGCCTTTTGAGAGACATCATTTTGCCTAGAGACAAGGTGGTGTATGCCCCTGCGTCGCGAATCAACGCCGCCATCATTTTGTGTCGACTCAATGCGTCGGCGAGTGCCAAAGACACAAAGACAACGCCGGATGCTATGATCCAACCGCTCTTGGCGGCTCTCATCGAACCGAAAGAAATCGATGCCCTATCCAGTCTCGCGCTGACCACGCTGGCCAGGCATTGCTCCGAAAAAGTAGTCAGCGACAATGCCGAGAAACAATTCGTTGCAAAGATACGAACCTTCTTAGATGCACCTGTGCCACCCGCTCGATCAGCCGAAGCAAACAAATATCTCATCGGACAGTGTATCGATTGCTTGAATAGGATGGCTGAATCCGATCCTGAAAAGGAAGCGTCCAAGGAAGCAAGCGCTTATCTTGCACCCTTGCTTGTGAAACTCATCGATACCGAAGAATCGGAGTGGCTTCTCGAAACAGTTTGCATGTGCATCGGTTCGATCACGCCTGCGAATTTGTCCGAAGAGGATATCGGTAAGCTCGAAGTTGGAATCGCCAAATATGCGCGCAAGTCGCTCAGGGAATGGAAGAAGCGGATCTCAATGTCCAGCGGCGCATTGGGCGGATCGGCTATGGGCGGTTATGCTGGAGGAGGTGAAGGCGGATATCCAGGCATGGGAGGCGGCATGGACAAGGGATCTTCCGGGATGGGCTCGTATAGTGATGGCATGGGCGGAATGGGTGGCCCAGGTCAACGCAAGGGCACAAATCCATACGAACATCAGCCTAAGGAAGTTAAGAACGCTCGCCGAATTGCCCATCAACGATTCGAGCGAATTCACTTTGCTCTCAATGGACTTTATCGCAAACCAGAGCCCAAAGCCGGAGAACCTGTTGTACTCTTTCCAGCAACCGACCGAGGAATCGCCAAGCTCATGCCGGAGGGGCCAAAGAAAGAAAACATCAAGAAACTCATCGAAAAAATCGAAGCGTTCCAAACCGAACTCAATGACGAGAAGATCGCCGACCTGGGATCGCTTACCACGTTAACGGGAAAATCGATGAAAGGCCTTCGCGAAATCTGCGTCGAAATCATGGGAG
>JBEBHM010001079.1:0-2373 GCA_040080875.1 Pirellula sp. | reverse complement strand
CGCTCGCATTCAGCTGTGCTCACAGGCAGAGTGCGATTCGATCATTCGATACTCTGTTTTCGCGATGATGGGAGCGTCTGAGTTGGGGCGTTTTTCAGCGGCATTTTCATTGCCATATGTCGTAAACCCGCTTGTGTTGACCTTGACGAATTGGCAGCGAGTCTCAATGGCACACAAGGCAGCCAGCGACGCGAAAGGGAATCTAGGAGCCTACACCATGAGTTTAGTTGGATACGTCGCTTTGGCCGGAGTTGTCGTTTTTGGAATGATCGCGCTAATTGGAGAGCAGGCTGGTTACCTGCTTTACGGCTTCACTGGTCTGGGTGCAACCATCGTATCGATTTGCATCGGACTGGCCGTTTGGACCGTCGTAAGTTCGGTTGAAGTTGCTTTGTCTACTTTAGGACAAGTTAGAGCGATCCTATATTCAAATCTCCTCAGAATGATCTGCATGCTCCTTACGGTTGGGCCACTGATTCACTGGTTTGGATTGGTTGGTGCTGGTATATCGGTTTCCATCGGGTATGTGGCGGCGTTCGCTATTCAGTTCTCGCAGCTCATGCGAGTATATTTGAGCGAAAAACCTGTGACTCGAAATAGCCAGGAATTCACATAGTGAGCAATACAATTCAGTCCCTCGAGACGTATTCACCAGAACGCAATTCGGACAATTGGATCACGATTCTGGTGGGGATCTGGTTAGGATTCTGTAGCCTTGGACTTATTCATGATACGTATGCATTATACGTGACCGAAGAGCAGGGAGTCGAGCAAGGCGAAGGGATGGATGTACGTGAGGACTTTGAGAAGGATGTAAGGGAAGCGCCAATCGGTCGCCAGCTAGGGTTTATTGGATTGTGGCTGGCAGGGACGTATTGCTTTTTGACAGTTCCTCGAGGAGGGCGGTTCGGGAGTTTGGCGGTGTTTGCCCCAACGCTTTGTTTCTTTCTTTGGTCGTGTGCAAGCGCTTATTGGTCGATCGACCGTCCTCAAACATTGCGAGAGCTCTTTCGTATTGTTGTCTATATTTTTGTTGCAACGTCATTGGTGCGGCGATTTGAAGCGCGCAATGTGATCAAGGCAATTGCGATTTGCCTGTTACTATCTATATCTACTTGCTATGTAGGTGAGTTGGCAATCGGAATATTTCGCCCATGGTCTTCTGATTTTCGGATGCACGGCACGATTCACGCTTCCGCCTTGGCGCATCAGTGCCTAGTGGTTTGTCTAGCGGCTTCCTCACTTGCGTTGAATAGCTCTCGCAAAAATGTTTGGCGAGCAATATTGATTTTTGCACTGATCACCTTAGTGTTTAGCAAGACGAGAGGCGCACTTTTTGCGACCTTGTTAGGTATGGCATCAATTCAAATGCTCCGTTTCAAAGTAATCACCAACATGATCATAGGGACGGGGATTGTGACCTTGTTTGCTGGATTATTATTTTTGTCTGAGATGAGCGGTCCGAAACTGAAAAATCAAATTGGAAATGCAGCTTCCCTGGGTCGTTCAGAAGGCGTTTCGACCTTGACGGGAAGGTTGCCGTTATGGAGAGTCTTGTGGCGAGAGAGCAGGCATGATCGAGTTATTGGAGTAGGCTACGGAGCATTCTTTACAACAAAGCGAACTAATGCTCTTGCCAGAGAATTACAGTGGTTTCCTGGCCATTCCCACAATGCGTATTTTGAGACAGTTTTGGACCTTGGGTACGCGGGACTTTGCATTCTTTTTTGGTTAGTCGCAGCAACGTTTGTGGAGGCTGTACGGCTTTGCAATGCGTCAAGAAACTATGCATATGCTTTTGTCGCTAGTCTCATGGTTGCTGGACTCCTTGATGGAGTTGTGGAAGTTATGTTTGTATCTGTTCGGGAGTTGGGGTTATTTGTCGGGATGGCGATTACCATGCTTTTTTTGTATCATCCATTCGACATGCGACAAGCCGTAGAACCAATGAAAAATCGTGTGTTCTGAGATCGCCCCAACTACCGAGTTCGCCATCCCTTGAACCAAGATTACGAGCCATTCGATGCCAAGAATCACAGTCACAATCAACGCATACAATGGCATGCCATATTTGCCAGACGCCGTCCGTTCAATTATGGATCAATCGATCCAGGATTGGAATTTTGTGATCGTCAATGATGGTTCCACCGACGGAACGCGAGATTACCTGGATTCCTTGGAAGACCCAAGAATTCGAGTTATCCACCAAGAGAACAGAGGCACTGCCGCCTCATCCAATCGCGTCATAGAAGATTGCAATACCGAATACATCGTAAGAATGGACGCCGACGACGTTTCGCTGCCTGATCGATTAAGAACACTGCTTGAATTCATGGAGCGAAATCCTGAGGTTGGGATGGCAGGTAGCCAAGC
>JBEBHM010000335.1:0-9042 GCA_040080875.1 Pirellula sp. | reverse complement strand
GGTTTGGAATCTCGTGTTTGTCGGTCACGACCAGTTGGTCTGTCAGCGAAAAACTGCTGTGACGTCCCCCGAGGGCGCACACTACGTTAGTCGCCCGGTTTCCATCCGTTTCGATGACTTCGATTTCCGCTTGAACGGGGGCTGTAAAGAACCTAGTCACCGATTGCTTTGCGTTCGTTTGTTTCGTGTCCTGGGTATGCTCGGCAACAGTCTCTGTTACGTTCTCATTGCTTGTTGCCATAGTGACCGCTCTAAGCGATAAACAAGCCAACAGCGAGCCGATTCCCATCAGGCATGCGACACGAACTTTGCTCCACTGCGGGGTGGCTTCGCGACGCAAGACACACTCGATGCGCGATCGCAGCGAATGCTGATCCGAAAACGCCAGCGCAAACGCTGGCGACACCCGTTGCGTCAATGCGGCCGCTTCGACCAGCGCTTCGGCATACGGAATGCTGAGCTTTGGGAACCAGATCAGTACATCCATGTCACAACAAATATCTTGGGACTGACGCAACCGCTTGACGGCAAACCATGCAGCAGGATGCCACCAAAAAATTCCGATTGCGAACAAGGCGAAACGCTGGACCCAATGGTCACCTCGCCGCACATGCGCCAACTCATGTGCGATGGTTGCGATCAGTCCGTCGCGCGACGTGGTCTGTAGAAACTTGGTTGGCAAGATGATCCGCGTACTGCGCAACCCCACGGTAACGATGGGCGACATCTGCACATCCACCGTCCGCACCGTTGCGGCTCCACCCATTCCTACCTTGCGAGCCACCGTGGTCAAAACTTCATTCGTAGATTCCTCTGTGATCAGCAATCCAGCCAGTTGTCGATGAAATCGCCATAGCCTGATGGCCAGTAACGCAAACCAAACGCATGAAATGCACGTCCAACCCACCAAGATCCAGGAATAAAATGACATCCGGCCCAATCCGTGGAACATTTTGGACCAGGCTGTTACGGCGACGAATTTGTTTGTATCAACATCCTTCGTCCTATTATCGGTAACACCATGCAGGCTTGCGTTCGATGAAGACTCTTGGCCATCCGTCGATTCCGCGATAACACTGTTGGAATTTGCGAGAGCCGTGGCAAACTGCAGTTCGAATTTTGGCGGAATCCGCTCACCCTCCGCGTGCGGCGGAGCCTGTTGGCTGATCGATAATTGGTTGATGGGGAGCGGCAAATCCAAATGAACCATGGGAGGAATAAAGAATTTGATCAACACCAAGAGCCAAAGCAAGTTCGCCAGTCGGTAGCTCTTGGTCCATCGCGTCACGGACTCGACGACGATGGCCAGCAATGCCACCCACACTGCATTTTCCAGTACCACCCATACGATTGCCTTGTCGATCATGGTCTCTTCCTCAAGGGCGCTGATTTCTTTTTCTGTTCATCAATCAGTTTGCGAAGAGAGTCTAGCTCGTTGGCCGACAGCGACTTGGACTCGACCAAGTGAGTCAACAACGGAAAGAGCGATCCATCCGAGAGTTTGTCGGCTAGATTTCGCAACTGAGTGCCAGCCATCTCGGCTTGTGAGACGTTTGCCCTGAACAGATGGGGATGCTGATTGCGATCGCGCACCACAATCTTCTTTTTTTCGAGCCTTTGCAGCATCGAGTGAATGGTGCCGACGTCCGACGCAGTCCCATTGGGATATAGCTGATCCACCAACTGGCGAGACGTGAGCGGGCCGTGTTCCCACAATAGCTTGAGCACAGAAAGTTCGGTATCGGTAACGCTTTGGATTGGTTTCACTCGCGATCTCCCGTTAAGTTTAGGCGTGTTGCCTAAAATATATTAGGCGGTATGCCTAAAGTCAACACGCTTTTTGGGAAATTGCGCCCTGCCTGGGAACCAGAAGCAAACGCCGCCAACGTAGCTTGAGCGGTGGGGCGGGGGAGCCTGTCGCATTTGCTTGGGGCTAGCCATTAAGTCATCCGTCCACTGACACAAGGTCAGTGGTGCGGATTTCGCAACGGGACTTACTCGGAGATGTCGATGCGACTTGCATCGTCGCTTTGAATTTCCGTCACCAGTTTGGAAAACTCCAATAGGCTCGCGGACGTCTCCTCTGTGACTTCTTGGCTGAGCGTTTCTTCTGCTGCTTTGTCTTCGTCCGACCATCGAATTCTGGCTGCCTCGGCGACGAACGACGTTGGTACGTCGTCGGCCATGAGCTCATCATCAGGTACGATCATACCGTCGGCTAATTCGCTATTCATGATTCGCTCCGAGGGATCGTCGATCATGAACCAGCTAAATTCCTCCATTCGATTGATCTGGTTGAGGACCATCAGTGCATCCAAAGGTGTTATCCGACTGTCGCGATTCACATCCAACGCCGTCAACATATCGGCTTGCGATTCGGCATCGTTATGGATGGCATTGATGATCAAAATGACATCCAGGGGTGAGATGCGACCATTGCCATCAACGTCGAGCTGAGGCAATTGGCTTGTACCATTGAAAGCAATGATCTCATTCTCGGAGCCTGATAGTGTTTCAAGGCTGGATGGAGTCTCGAGGGTTACTTCTTGATCGCTTTCGCTCATCGCATTTGCGAACATCAGGCTTTCGTCGAATTCTTCGGAAATGTCCAGTTGGCGAACTTCCGCTTCTGTCTCTCCCATGGCCAGCATTGTCATTACGGACGCATCGGCTGCCATGGAATCTAGTTCACCGTCTAAACTTTGGTCTGCCAAATTGACTACCTCCATTTCGGCGGCGTCCAACATGGAACGGCGTTCTAACAATTGGAAATCAAGGTGTCGACGTACTTTTCTCGAAGGTCTCATTGAAGGTCTCATCATGGGGTTTCCGAATTCATAGTTAAAGGGTCTGCGGTTAAACTTCGCATCCCATTGGCTCTACCCTCATGGGCTCTCCTCCCCAAGACTTGTCACGCGACACAAAGTTTTTTCTAGCGGAACGGCCCCTGAGGGTCCGCGGCAAACCCAACAGGCCTACGATCGCCATGAAGAGCATGGGGTGTGTCGGCTTGGCTTGTCCATCGATTTCATCGCCTCGGTCCACTTCCAGCCAAGAGTCTTCTTCCGTCTGCGCATAGACGAAACGAGGATCGTTGAATTGATGGAGCTCTCGCGCCGCTTGAAGCCTTTCGTCCTGGGATTCGAGCGCCATCGCTTGAATCGGCATGAGCAGAGGAACGATTTCGATCGAGGGAGCGTCGACCATGGCTGTGGCGATGACTTGCCTTTGGGCCTCGAACCCAGCCCGCGTCGCAGCCACCTGCTGATTCCAGGCAGCATCGCCGGACATGTGCTCAGAGAATTGCTCTTCTCCGTCTTCTGATGCTGCTAAGTCTTCGACCTGCAACCGATGGTCGAGGTTGCTCGAAAAATACTCGCGGATGTCGTGCAATTCGAAGGGGGGCAGCCCGGAGTCCTTAATGGCACCGATGGCACCGATGGCACTGAGGTTCTTTGGCAGGGGCAACAAATCAACTTGATTTATGGTTGGCTGGATCGTGTTTCCTGACTTTCCAGGCACGGGTTCCTCGGGCGGCAGTACCGATTGGTCGACCAATGAAACTCGACCGTCCATGGACGCACTGTCGCCCTGCGAAGTTGTCCCAAGGTTGGAATGGTTTGTGGATGTCCCATCCTCCGTCGAAGGGATTTCCAATGGCTTGTCTTCGGACTGGTCGACTGTTTCAGTCTCGTCGGTGCTGGGTAAGTCTCCATGGCAGACAGGGACGTGCAATTGCGAATCCGGCAATGGACCGATGAACGGTGCGATCGGGTCGTCGTTATGGTCCCCAGTTGGGTCCACGATCGGAACCTCTTTGGGATCCGCCGGGAGAACTTCCTTGGGATCCAGTATCGGTTCGGGCAATCGGTCAAGCGTGGGATCCGCGAAAGGTTCTTGAGCAAGATCGACGGCGAAGTCGGGCGCATCGATCTGCTGGCGACTGCAATCGATGGTCGATGGTTGAGTCGCCACCAAGTCACTCGGTGCCTCCCGTGGTTCGGATTCGAGTGCGACGTCCATCGGGAATAACCCGTCAATGGCCATGCACAGCCTTGTTTCTAAAGACTCGAGCGACAAACGACAGATGTGCCGTTGTCTCGTTCGCTTTAGCATACGATGGCCACGAATATTTTTCTTCCTTGTCACGATTGCACCTCCAATGCATCCAGTTCTCTTCGGAGAGAGTCGTTCTGAAACCGCAAATCTTGGTTCATGTTTTTATGGTTGGCATTGTGTTGGTCGATGATGTCGAGTTGGTCACGTATGCGCTGAGCGAAGCGTTCTCGGATGTGGCCCGACGGTGACGTGACCTTGGCCCAATTGGTTAAAACTCCTGCGAGGGCCAGCCGCAGCGAAGGATTCGCTTCATCCAAGGCAATACGCTGTTCGAGCACGATGGACGCTCGCTCAAAACCATCGCAGGCCTCTTGAAGGTGGCCCGCTTGGCTATCCAGCATCGCGAGCGCGTTATAGCTGGTCGCCAATTCGATCCATGCGTCCAGCACGGTTGGATTCAGCTGAGTCACCCTATGTTTTGCTTTAAGCGACATTCGAAGCGAGTCGATCGCTTTGTCGAGTTGTTCGATTTGAATGTAAACGACCGCCAAATTGTGCAAACTGGATCCATACGATTGCCATGCAAGCGGAAGATTGGGGGTCAGAGAGACTTGTTCTCGGTGCAGGCCGCAAGCTTCGGTCGCGACCTGCAAAGCTTTGTCAGAATCGGTTTTCACAAGCCGCGTAACTCGGTGGTCTAACAAAAGGGCCAGCGGCTGAGCATAGAATTTCTGATCGCATCCGCGTTCATCCAACATTCGATAGATGCTTTCCGCCAGTTCACTATGGAGCTGGGTGTTGGATTCATCTGCAATCTTGGCATAGGCCTGTGACAAATTGAGGTGCGCTGCGGCTTTGTCGGCCCATAGACTCGACTCATCAGCGTAGGCGTCGCGTGGAACATTCGCCGTCATCGACTGGTACATCTGAATGGAGGCTGTTAAACAACCCACGGCTGCTTTGGGGTTATGTTGTCGCAATCGAACCAGTCCCAAATCATTGAGTGCGATGGCCCATTCGTGTTGAGCCCCGCGATCGGTTTCTTTTTCGTGAGTCGACCAACCCGTGATGGCGGCTTGTAAGCAAACTGCGGCTCGATCCAGCTCGCTTTTTTGGGCTAAGGCCTGGCCCAAGCGAAGATGAGCCACACTGAGATCGCGTGACAAGTAAGGATCGAGTATGGCGCGATCAAGAAAGCTCTCGTAATATTCGATCGTACCCGCCAACATCGCGGACCTCGCTTCCTGCGCAGCGGGTATCGATGCCAGTTGCGTCAACCACTCTTTGTTCCAACGATCGAGCAACGTGCGGCTTTGCCAATAGTTCTCATTCGATGTCTTCAAGTGCGATTGCGATTCTGCGAGCGCTAACGACAATCGATGACGTGTGTTTGAGATGTTGACCAATGCGATGAGCGAGACGAGCAGAGCCAGCCCAAGTCCGCCAAGCCCAATAACCACCGTAGGCTTATGCCTCGCGACCCACTTGCTCGCGATCTTTCCAAAAGTTGGTCGTCGTCCACGAATGGGCAATCCGTCGCGCAAGGCTTTGAGATCATCGACGAAGGCTTGCGCATGGACGTATCGGTCCTCTCGGTCTTTCGACATGCCTTTGAGCAATATGGTCTCGAGATCGAGCGGGATATCGGGTTTGATTTGTCGAAGCGGAGTCGGTTCCTCGAGCTCAATCTTTCGCAAGACATCTTGTAAACGAGCACCGGGAAATGCTTGAACTCCCGTCGCCATTTCGTAAAGCGTCGTGGCCAGACTATAGATGTCCGTCCGTTCGTCGACGGGTCTGCCGAGCGCCTGTTCGGGACTCATGTAGTTGGCTGTCCCCAACACATCGCCGGATTGTGTCATGGAGTGTCCGTTGAGAAGGTGCGCCAAACCGAAATCCGTAATCCAGACCTTGCCCGTCGCATCCAAAAGGATATTCGAAGGTTTGATATCGCGATGCACGATTCCGCACTCATGCGCATGCTGGATGGCCGAAGCGATATCGATGGCTGCATCGATCAAGGTTCGATAGTTTTCATGCGCCCAATGCACCGAGTCCAAATGATCGAGCGAATTGCCCTCTATGAGCTGCATGGCATAGTAGTGCACTCCCATCTCTTCGCCGACAGCAAAGACAGGCACGATATTGGGATGTTGCAATCGACCTGCCGCCTGTGCCTCAAGCTGGAATCGGCGCAATCGATTCGGATGTCCAATGGTTTCTGCCTGCATGACCTTGATAGCCACTCTTCGATTCAAGGACGTTTGAATCGCAGAATAGACGATCCCCATTCCGCCTCGCCCAAGCACTTCACGCAGTTCGAACTCACCCAATCGTCCTCGGACTTTCTTGAATGCATCGTCGGGAAGCGTTTCGTTGAGATCCTGCACGGCGTCGTGGAGCGTTTGGAGGCTCGCCAAACAACGACGCAACGGTTCCCGCAATTCCGGATACTCATTCGTCAAAGCATCGATGTCGACTGGATTTCCGTTCTCCAATTCGATCATGCAGTTCTCGAGGATTTGGGCGATGCGCTCCTGTTGGTCATCCGACAGACGATCCATCGTCGATAAAAATGGGCTTGAAACACTCATTCGTTGAACTCTCGCAAGGATTCCAATGCTCGAAGCCAAATCATCCGAACCGCGCCCGACGATTTGCCGAGCCTGGTTGCAATTTCTTCAAACGGCATCTCCTCGATGTGCCTTAGGACCAGGACATCACGATAGTGAGGTGGCAGTTTGGCAACTCGATTCAAAACGTTGTGCAATAACTCTTTTTTTTGAAGGACGCTGCTCGGGCTAGCATCCTTGCCCGCAATCCAGTTCTCCTGTTTTTCCAATCGAGAGCCGCTGGATGCGGCTCCGATTTGCTTTTCGCGACGAACGTCCCTTTTATTGGCCAATAAATGAGTCTGAACTGCACGCGCTAAATTATTCGCAAGGATTTGCCTGATCCACGCGAGAAACTCACGCTCCAATTCTCCGCGAAACTGAGGGAAATCCCGAAAGGCCTCCAACATGGTTTCCTGCACAATGTCCGATGGATTGCATCGGGCTCGAAGTCGCGGATCCAGTTTTGCGACCGCGATTCCGATCAAATAACCGCGGTAAACGGCCAATAGCTCTCCCAAACTTTGAGCATCGCCATTCTGCGCTTTTTGAATCACGTCGCGGATTCGTTGATTGGAAACTGTCATAGTGCTCAATTTTGAGTTGTCCTCTACGAGTTCAGGCCAAACCGTTCTTCGAATGTCACGCAGAAAATTGGGAAAACGCTCAAAAGCGAGTGGGAAAGTCGCCTGCGGTCCACCTTCACCTACTTTTTTTCCTTCATAGCAAACTCTGTACTAGGATTGAGTCAGACCAAAAAATGCGGGCTCACTCCGTCGTGCCGAAAGTAGCGGGCACGCTCCGTCGTGCCATCTCCGGCCAATTCAGGAAGAAAATATTCCGGCTCCGGTTTGTAGTCGCATTGGAACTTGCTGGGTTTTGTAGTATCTAACGGTCCTTTGGCGGCGGTCGTCGGCACGATTATTATGTTATTGATCGTGATCGACGACGATACCGGCCGCCATGGCGTAAGCATGGAACCCATAATAGCAGGCCCACTCCGTGTGCCATCCGTAGATGCCAACGTTTTCGTGGCAACGGCACTTGGAAAGTACCTGCTACTTTGCTAGCCAACGCCTGCTACTTTGCTAGCGAACGCGCAACGACTTACTTCAAATCACCTCAATGAACGACCCAACAACCAAGGAGCCCATTCGACCAATGAACACAGTACTCGTCCCTGGGGCGATTCGTGGATGTCTCGAAGAAAATGAACTGAACCATCGACCAGTTCTCGTTTCCGTAGATTCGGATTTTTCTTTGGACGGTCGATTGGAACAACAATGGTTGGTCGTAACACCGGATCACCTGAACCTCATTGGTTCGAATCCGGACGATCCAGACAAAAAACAGTTGCGAGGGAGTTTTGCTTGGGAAAGCGCCCAGTCCTTTCGTACCGTAGCGGGTGTCGGTTCCGGATTATTGCAAATCAAATGCGACGACCGATGGATCGATTTGGTGCGATTTTCGAACGCGCTTGCGACACGATTCCACAAAGTCTCTCGCAAACTGGAACAAATCCGCGAGGCCAAGGAGAACGGCTCGGATCGCGATGGGATTGTTCGCTTGCTCTCCGAACAAAGTGACGAACCACTCGATCCACCGCGTTGTTCGACTTGTTCGTTGCGGCTTTCTACCAAGGAAGAATCCTGCCCCCGTTGTATGGAGAAGGGACAAATCTTGCGTCAAGTGAGCCATCTTCTTTGGCCGCATCGGCGCGGGGCCATTTTCTTGTGCCTGCTGACGGTCGTGGGTGTCATCGCTGAATTGATCCCGCCCAAGCTTCAAGAATACATGGTCGACCATATCCTGAAAGGTAAAACGGTGGCGAGTCTCGACGCGGCGTCAGCGTCGGAGCCCAATGCCGTCCCGTTTCACACAGCATTGTTGATCGTTGTTTTGGCGCTGGCCTTTTCGCGCGTGTTGCATTCGCTCGTGAGTGCAATCAAAGGCCAGATCTCCACGGCCATCGGAACGGGATTGACCGGTACGCTCCGCGAAGAAATGGTGCAGAAGCTTCAGAAGCTTGCGGTTGCATACTACGATCGACATCAAGTGGGTTCGATGCTTAGCCGGGTAGCGCACGATAGCGAGGTGTTGCACGGGTTGATGCATCAATTGACGGGCGGTTTTTTGTTGCAGACCGTCCAATTGATCGGCGTCGGAGCGATGCTGTTGTGGCTCAATCCCAAGTTGGCGCTATTCACGTTGATCCCAGTGCCGCTGGTCATCGCGGGCTCGTGGGTTTTTTGGCGCAAAGTTTATCCTCGATTTTATCGACTCTGGGACGCATCATCGCGCCAGATGTCGGTTCTCGGCGGCATGCTCTCGGGGATACGAGTTGTGAAGGCGTTTGCCCAGGAAGACCGCG
>JBEBHM010001078.1:0-2378 GCA_040080875.1 Pirellula sp. | reverse complement strand
ATTCAGCAACGTGGAAGAGTTTCGTTGACAGTAACTGTATTTGTATTCCCAGTTTTGATCGCAGGATGCTGTTCGGTCTATCTTCAACTTTCACCCTACTTGAATCGACAACGGTCGACGATGGCGCTCAAAAACGCAGGTGTCATTCTTCAGTCGCGACCGCCCGATCAGGCTGGTGAGTTGTTAATGAACCGTTCCGGAAAAATGCTGCCGGTATGGCTAGCAAACGCGATCGGCAAAGAATGCTTGTCGGAGGTCCGGAGCGTTCGTGCAAAATTGGAAGACTTGAGGATCAGCGATCTCGAACAGCTTGAGACATCCAAATTATGGAAAGTCGAATTTGTTCAAGAATCAAGCGGAAGTCATCTCGATGCGAGGCTGATCCAGTGGTTTAATTCCTGTTCGCAACTGAAGCATGTTCAATTTGATTTTATCCACTTCGCGGAATCGGATGGTCACTTGCTTTCACAGCTTGCAAAGCGTCGAGAGTGTTACTTGACGATTCGAAATTGTGAGTCGGTAGATCTTACTTCGTTGAAGCATGTATCTTGGTTGCATCTCGTTGGAGATACCCTGAACGAATCCAACGTACGTCATCTTGGACGCGACGGAGGTAGTCCGCTACTTCGATTGGAAATCAAGGAGTTACCCGCCAAATCGATTTCTTTGTTTTCTGGATACAGATCGCATATCGCCTTATTGTCGAACGTTCACGCAGACACCTATTTGGGGTTGGCTAAGCTGGGGTTGGAGTCTATTTCGTTTGAGAACCTAGTCTCGCCATTGATGTTCAACGTTCGCACGGATGTCGACCTGTCAATAACACGTCGTCTGACAATCGCCCGGTCGACGATATCGTTACAGGATTGCAAGCAGATTGCAGAGTTGTTTCGATGTGAATGGCTTCGAGTTGATGGGATTCCTAAATCCAATGGAATAGCTGCGGCAATTTGCAAGTTGACGGCTGAACAGTTTGAGCCCTTTTGGGAATTGCCGAATTTGCAGGAAATCAGCTATTTCGAGACCGAATGGAAGCGATTGTTGAGACCGGCTATCAAGCCGTCTTCCAAATAGAACGTCCTTGGAATGCGAAAAGGCGGTCATCTCACCCACCTCGGCATCTGTCGTCCCTTCTGGACTCGTGTGCGCGTGTTTGGGCCTGCGGCCCAACGGCGGTTGCCACCGCCGCCTAGCATCTGTCGTCCCTTCGGGACTAAATCACATCTGTTGTCCCAAATTCCAAATTCCAAATCGTTAGATTTGACGGGGGGGTGTTAAGACAGTCAAGAGCCGTAAAATAGGTATGGTCGGAAGTTCCGGAATCATCATTCGAAATGTTAAACGCCGAATAAACGAGAACGAAAAGTCCTTTCGGTTCTATTTAATCATGGCGGATCAGAATGAGCGTTCAAAAACAACGACGCAAATGGCTCAAGAGAAAGCTAGCGCAAGCATTCATCACTGTGATTGCAGGCTATTCAGTTTCACTTTCGACCGGCTGCAATCGCGCTCACTATCGCAATCGAGCTGATCAAGAAGTTAAAAACCTGATTGATGAAAAGGTAGCAGACGCCTGCGCGCCGGCAATTCGAGACATCCATATCGATCGCGCTTCGCGGATGTTCGACCCATTCGATCCCGACCGACAGCCGATGCCCGAAGATGACCGAGTGTCGCACGAGTACATGAAGGTTCTCAATGGCCGCAAACACTATCCGCTATGGGATGTCAACGGTCGAACTAATACGGCCGAAAACCCAGTCTGGTGGCAATACTTGCCGCTCGACGAAAGAGGTGTGTTGGTCTTGGATTCTGACATGGCGGTCAAGACCGCGACGCTGCACAACACCAGTTACCAAGCAGAAGTAGAAACGCTCTATTTGTCCGCTTTGGACGTGAGCACCGAGCGATTCTTTTTGGGCAATCAACTCTTCGCTGGTTATAGTACCTTTTTTACTGCAGATGGAAATCTAAGGCGAGACGATCGCCAAAGCAGCACGACCGTTGCCTTAGCTCCTCGCGGAGCGCGTACGTTTGCGCTCCAGCGGCAGTTTACTACTGGGGCCGATTTGATTGTCGGTTTTGCCAACTCCTTAACCTGGCAATTGGCAGGCCCTGATACGCAAGCGGCGACAACCATCATCGACTTCAGCCTGATACAACCCTTGTTGCGAGGAGGTGGAAGAGACGTGATTATGGAACGTCTCACTTTGGCCGAGCGCACGTTGCTATACAACGTACGATCGTTCGAAAGGTACAAGACCGGATTCTACACCACCGTCACGGTAGGTCGACAAGCGGAAGCGGGACCAACGCGACGCGGTGGTCTGTTCGGGGGAGCAGGCCTGCAAGGATTTACTGGATTGGGTGGTGGGTTC
>JBEBHM010001077.1:0-2379 GCA_040080875.1 Pirellula sp. | reverse complement strand
AGTCTCGGCACTGCACATTGAAATTCTAGGAACTTGCCAGCATTGTGTGGAATCCTAGGTGCGGAATCGCTGACAAAAACATTCAATAGGCGCCAAAAAGAAAGGGGCGAAGGCTGTTTTCTGCCTTCGCCCCTTTTTCATTGATGAGGACTATCTGAAGAGAGCGTCTACCTCGTTTGTCATTTGCATTTGAGCACCATATCGGCTGTAACGCAATCGTTTGGAGTCGCCCCACTTTACGCCGGTTAGAGCTTTCGCAACGTCCTCAGGTGACGTCACAGTTTGATCTCCAATCATTTGAATCACGTCTCCAATCTTTAGACCGAGTTTTGCTGCAACCGAACCTGGCTCAACACTTGTGATCGTCACTCCATTTACGTCCTTAGGAACATGAAATTGAGTTCGGTTTGTTGCTGTCAACGCTTCGATTGTCACACCAAGCCTCGCTTTTCCTTCCCGAACCGGTGGGACCTTCCCTTCTGGTTGCGGTTCTAACTGTCCTTTTGGAAACATCTGGTCAAGGTCTGGGAAAGTTGGACTTTCGTTGGGAACATTGAGCTGATCGTTGCCATGTCCGCCAATTTTCGGCCGTATTGGAGTTGTTGGAGGCGCTGGTGGAGCACTCAATTTAACTGATACCGTGTGGCGCACTTTGTTCCTTACATATTCAACATTTATTGTTTCGCCTGGGCCATAGCGGAACATCGCATTTCGAAGATCGGCATGAGAAGCAATCGTGAGGCCGCCAATTTTAGTGATGACGTCTCCTTCTTTGAGGCCAGCGGTTCGCGCTGGACTTTGCATATTGCTTTCGCCAAAGCTCTTAATGAGAGCTCCTTCGCTAACGCCGAGTTCAGCCTTTTGAAACCCTTTCAGGTTCGCTGGATCTACGCCAAAGAATCCTCGAACAATTTTCCCTTTTTCGATGAGAGCTTCAGCAGTCAATCGCGCTTGATTTGCTGGAATTGCAAATCCGATGCCAACGCTACCGCCCGTACCAGAAAAGATGGCGGTGTTAATGCCAATGACTCTGCCTTCAATGTCGAGCAGCGGTCCACCAGAGTTACCTTGATTGATCGCCGCGTCCGTTTGGATCAGATCTGGATACACACGTTGTGTTCCCGTTCGATCATCTCCGATTCTAGAATCTCGGCTCAATGCCGAAACGTGACCGATGGTCACAGAATTCTCTAAACCAAATGGCGAACCTACGGCAATCGCAAATTGCCCAGGGCGTACGCGATTACTATCCGCAAACTGAACACTGGGCAGTTCCTTGGCATCAATTTTGACAACAGCCAAATCGCTATAGTCCGACCTGCGCACGGTGCCCGAGAATTCTCGTCCGTCGTTAAGCGTAACAGTAACTTTGTCCATGCCGCCAACCACATGGTCGTTTGTGAGAATCCAACCATCGGGCCGAATGATCACTCCGGATCCTTCGCCGCCAACTTGTCCTAGGCGATTACCAAACATGTCTGTCCCGCCGCTTGACTGAACGCGAATATTGACGACTGCGGGCTCAATGTATTCGGCAAGGCCCGCGAAAGAGCCATCAATGTTCCGGAGCATGGCCATGTTTTCTCCAGAAATATTGCCGATTGTGCGAATCGAAGTTCGTTGCGCGTAGGCCTTTCCTACGGTGTATCCGCCGAGAATTGATGCGGTTGCGATCGTTCCCAGTGCAACGCCGACTCCGAGAATGATGTATGCGGATTTGGGTGTCTTAATTGTGTTGCTCATCCTTTATTGTCCTTTGTGATATTTGTATTGCTCTGCCAACTGCCGTTCTCGTCGATCTTAGCGTCTCTGTACTTTTTTCCATATTTTGCATTGCAACACATGGGCTAGACGCTTCTGGTTCTGATTCGTGTTCTGGCGTGCGCTTAATTGGAAACCCCTTTCGGGTCTCAAATGGTTCCCGGGTGGGCCGAAAAGTCCTACCGAGGGACCTTGCGCATTGTTCCATGATAATTCGTTTCCCTTCATATGGGATGTCGCCGACCAGTCGTAAGGTTACATCGTTGACCACAAAATCAAGTCCATCGGAACTTGGTCCAAAGGGGTTTTTTGTCGAAGCGAACTGATACATAGATGCAGAGACAATGCCGTCTGTCCACCGTTGCGCCACGTAGGAGCCCCTGACAGATTTCATCGCGGTCGTTTCTCGAACAACAAAGCCCAGCGGGATTTTAGGAAGTTTGACGGGAGTAAATCCAGTCATTTCCATCGCTTGCGACAGGTTCATGAGTTTAAAGGGCATCATCGGTTTGTAAACGCGAAAACTCTCATCTCGATCAATGGGAAACTTAAGATTCGATGATGATGAAGTGAAAAGAATCGATTTTGTATCGAAAAGTACGTCTGGTTCACGATTGT
>JBEBHM010000008.1:0-31659 GCA_040080875.1 Pirellula sp. | reverse complement strand
AGTAGGCGCCAATGCGGTTGGGTTACTCGTCCTCGAAACCGAAGGTACCCATGCTGATATCCAAGTCGACGGGAGCATTTTTACTAGCGGTCGAGTTCAATTGCTGAGCGCCGATTCAGTTCTCTTTTCATCGACTGGTTCACTCTCCGTTGCGGGTAACGGAGATGTTTCGATTGTGGCTAATGTCGATCTGGTCACCGGCGACGGTGGTGATGCGATCCGATTAGGCGATGGCTCATCAATATCAACCGATCTTGGTTCCATCCAACTTCTTGCCGACGGGAATTCAGGTGGTAACATCACGCTTAGCAGGCTCGCCACCAACAGCGGATCGGACCTCGCGATCGAAATTGAAACGGCGGCCAACATCGTGGATGGCACATCGGCCGAAACCGAGAATTTGGTGGCATCCAACGGAACCATTGTTCTCCGATCGTCCCATGGTTCGATTAGCGCTGGTCGTGGCAATCCGGACATCGACATCGACAGCAAAAACCTCACCTTCGACGCACCCAACGGCATCGTAAGAATTTCCGATTTGGCAGATGGTTTGCGTATTTCGGGCGACTCCCGAGCTGGCGGCGCGGGATTCATCCAAGCGCACAGCCCACTCACGATCAGTGCGAACATTCATCTGGCCTCATCCTTCGTTTTCACAGCCGGAAACAGCTTGGACGGGGATGACAATCTCACGATCGATTCAGGCGCCATCGTCACACTCACCTCTGCAACAGCTCAGTCGTTGACGTTCAACGCGGGAGACAATATCGCATTGCACACAGGCCAAGTGGTTGCCAACGGGACCGGTAACCATCAGGTTTTTTTGAATGCTGATTTAGATGGAGGGGCAGATTCTGTCCGCGGCCGAATATCGCAAGACGGCACTCTTCAAGTTGAGATCCAAGCACATTCTCTGACTGCAACGGCGGCAGATGGGATCCGACTTGATACGTCGGTGGTTTCGCTAACTGCGGTCAATTCACTGGCGAACGATATTATCATTCGAGAAGCCACAGGGATAACGTTAGAATCTGTCGTCAACGCGGGGGGTTCTATCGAGATCAACGCCCTCGGCGACATGCACGCGAATCTCGTATCGGCTAATAGATTGAACAACGCACAAAGCGACGTTCTATTGCTGAGCTCGGCTGGCAATATTTTTGTGCAGTCTATTTCAGCTCAGGATCATGTGCAAATCCAAGCCTATGGAAGCATCTTCGACAACGATAATCCAATCGATGATATCGACGTTACGGGCAACGATCTTATCCTGTCTGCGGACCACGGCAGCATCGGCAACTTGAGCAACAACCTCTTTTGCGCTTTGGTGGAGACAATCGAAGTCGCAGCAAGCAGCAGCTTAGCTGCGACCGCCATCAACGGTGCGGTCGCTTTGCATGCGGTACTTGGAGGAGCGTTCACGGTCAGCGCGGACTCTCTTTGGTTGGAGTCTGACGGTGATATTGACGCGAGCACTATGGCTGCCTCGGTCAACTCACTCGCTTTGATTGCGGACACGGACCACGACGGGAATGGTGTTCTCACCATCAACAACACGCTGAATGTTTTGTTGGATCTGAGATTGGGAGGCGCCGATATCGCCGCGACCGACGGTTCCATCGATCTATCAGCACAACGAGTGATGCTTGTCTCTGCCCAAGCCGAAATACTGTTTGTCCATGATGTTTCGCAACTCGACGTAACAACCAATGGAAATGTTGCGATTCACTCAACTTCGGTGAGCCAACCACTCGAGCTGATCGACCTCAGCTGTGATAACATCGCCCTTCAGACGCTCTCGAGCGATGGTTCCATCCAAATCTTTTCCAATTCCTCGATTGTCGTAACGGACGATGTAATCGCAGGCAACGACGCCAACAACACTAGCGTTGGCTCCATCGAACTATTCGCCAATTCGGTGGATGGGGATATCGAAATCACCGACTTGGTTATGAGCGACAACGGTGACATTATTATCTACGCATTCGACGACGTACGGGTCTTGTCCACCACGAACGCGAGCGAGACGATGGACAATGACAACACATCGGTAATCAGCACGATTGCTGGAAACATCCAGTTGGTCGCCGATGCTGATAGTCTGCAGAGCGGCAGCAGTGGTCAAATCTTTCTGGCGGACGGCTCCAAGGTTATCGCGGGAAGAACGCCCATCGATTACGTTCCCAATGTCGATGGATTGTCATCGCCAAGCAGTTTCCTATTGGGCACGAACATCTTTCCTGAATTCCAGGCTGAGATCTTTTTGTTTGCAGACGGTGATATCCGAGTAAGCACGCTCCAAACCACCAACAACGACGACTTTGCAATCTTAGTTGCCACATTGAACGGTGGAATTATCGATTCCGGTGACTCAGCTACCGACGCAAATTTTGTAGCCAATTCGCCGAATGCGGTCGTTACTCTATTCGCAGTACACGGAGTGGGTCAGTCCGATCCAATCGAGACAAGCGTTGACCGGCTATACGTCGTCAATACATCGGGAACGAGCCCGCTCGCGAATCCTGCGACAGGCTCCATCCGCATTCACGAAGTCAGCCCTGGACAAGATCTAACGCTCCTCGGAATGTCCAACGAAGCTCTCATGGGCGATGCCTTGGTCCAGGTAGCTCAAGGATCGCTCATCGTTGCTGGACCAGTAGTAAGCGTCGGTGGCAACATTCTACTCCAAGCACATCGCGATTTGATCGTCGATGAGGTTGTGACAAGCCAAACAGGACATGTTAGCCTAGTCGCGCAGGACGATGTTCTCATCAACGCAAACCTCGCGACCGGTGGGGCTGGATCGATCTTTGCATCGGCCTCCAATGCAAACACGGATGCGACGTCGGGAGTGCGAATGGAATCGGGAACCATCATTTCGACGGCAGGTGGGAATGTTGGTGTGTCGGCTGACAACGAAGGGGACATCCTGCTGTCGCGAATCGATGCAGGCTCGGGTTCGGTAAGTTTGATCGCCGAAGGGTCCATCTTGACCCATCCAGGTTTGCCGCTCGTAAACATCCGCGCAGAGCAATTGCGGATGGTGGCGGATGCCGCCCCAAGCAACATGAGCAATGGACTCGGATCAATTGGGCGAGCGGATTTACTCAACGCAGATGCGCTTGCAAACCGAAATGCCATCAACACCGAAGTCAGTATCTTAGCCGCTCATTCTGGCGGAGGAATCTATGTCCAAGAATTGGATTCGATTACGATTGGTTCCGTCGGACCTATTCGTGTTCACGAAGTGTTGTTTAGCGGGCCTGCAGGCCCCGCGTTCTCGGTACATGCCGAAGAGTCGATATCCGACTTGGTGTCGTCAAGCACTGGTCCAGTCAAACTGGTATCGCTTGCGGGGACGATTCATATCACAGACGGAGCTGACGGGGATTCGACGGGGATTCATTCGGCAAGTGATATCCTGGTCGAGGCTCGCGGATCCGATAGCGATGTAGTGACGTCCGCAGGGCTCGTCAGCCAACAAGGCCATATCACGGTCATCGCGGCTGATAGTATCGTTTCCGGCGGTTCGGTTGAAACCGCGTTGTCTGGGACAGTCTACCTCGATGCACAAAGCGGGTCCGTATCCATTTCCAATATTGTAGCTGCGGGTGGCGGCTTACTCGTCCGAGCAGGCGCGAACGTAGCGATCGACGCCGATCTTCGAAGCACAACCGAACACATAGGTGTCATTGCTGGAATCGACATTTTGCAGTCTGCCAACTTGATTGCATTCTCTGGTTGTGTGGTCATGGATGCTGGACGCGACTACTCAATGCAACCCAATGCATTCATGCTATCATCCGAGAGTGTGCTTGCGATCGCGAATCGCAACATAGTTCTCGGATACGTTTCAGCACTGAACGTGGGTTTGTCGGCTGGCGGCGATATCGATGATGGCAATAATGCAGCCCTGAATATTGCAGCATTCTTTTCGAGCTTGATCGCCGGTGGAAGCATTGGTGGTCCGTCGCTTGCATCTTCGCCGAATGCAAATCCGAATGCAATCGATACGTCGGTACTGTTCCTGGCAGCCCGCAGCGGTTTGGGAATTTATGTCGAGGAACAGAACGACGTCAACATCGCTCGGGTCCAACGAATCGACGCACAAGTGGAGGTGGCAAGGACGAACTTCCGAAGCGATCACACCAACTTGACCGATAGAAGACTCGTCGATGCACTGACCGATGTTACGAGTGGCGGCCCAATCAAGATCGTTTCTCAATCTGGTAGCATCTTTGTTACAGACGGGTTCGATGGCGATGGTATTGGTGTCGAATCCACAGGTGCTGGCGATATCCTGCTCGAGGGCCGTGGGGCAAATAGCTCCGTTGTTTCGAGCGCTGGCATCGTGAGTCGTGGAGGTCATATCCATCTTCACGCTGTTGATCAAGTGACCTTGGGCGCAGCGGTAACCACGACCATGGACGGTTCGATTCTCGTTGAGGCTCAATTCGGCGGAATCCTGGCGAACGCAAGAATCGAAACGGTAGACGGCAGTATCCTTGTTCGAGCCAGTCGAGACGTTGTGCTCAATGCGATGGTTCGTAGCAACTCAGGTGATGTCGGATTCGTGTCCGACATCGATGTGGTTCAAAACGCCCATGTCGAGACATCTGGCGGCGACGTATTCATTTCCGCTCGAGGCGACTACCACATGGGGTTCGACACCCCTGTTACCGCCGCTACAAATATCGTTGTAACGACTGGAGGGTCAGTCATCCTCGGGTTGCTGACGGCCGAAAACATTGGCATCGATGCGGGCTCAGATATTGTCGATGGCAATGACGTTGCGACCAACATTTCGGCCAGCCGACTTGTCATGCGAGCAGGTGGATGGATCGGATCAGCAGCTCCCTTCCAGGCAGAGAACGAAAATTCCAATGCGATCGATACGCATGTAGAGATCTTGGCGATTCGCAGCGGGCAAGGGACGTATATCGAGGAAGCCAGCGCGATCCTGGTTGATCATGTCGAAGCGATCAATGTGTCGGTAGACGTGCAGCGAGTGCATTTTCGAAGCGACACGAGCGTTTTGACGGAAGAGCGTCGCTCGGATGCTTTGGACGACGTTCGAAGCGGCGGGTCCATCAAATTGGTGACTCTCGGTGGCGGCATCCGCGTTTTGGAGGGGATGATTTCAGACGGTATCGGTATTGAATCTACGGGTTCGGGCGACGTTCTGTTGGAGTCGCGAGGTTTCGCCAGCGACGTCATCCTCCAAGCCGATGCGATCAGCAGTGGTGGCCATATCACCTTGGCTGCGGAACGAAACATCTTGACTCTTGGCGAGGTGCGAACGACCGATCTGGGTAGCATCTACTTGCATGCGAGAACAGGTTCCATCGAGACAGCTAGGAATGTCCAAACCGCGGTAAACGACATCTTGCTCCGTGCCCAAGGGAACATCAACATCGAATCGACGATTGTCAGTGATGCGGGCAACATTGGATTCATTTCAGGCAACGATATTCTGCATAACTCATCCGTTTTCGCTTTGCTCGGCGATGTATTGATCGAGGCGACCAGGGACTTCACGATGCATTCCAGCGCCGATGTCGTTGCTCAAAACAATATCGTCCTGCTCGCCGGTGGAAAAGTAACGTTAGCTCAGTTCATTGCAACCAACGTAGGCATTCAGTCTGCAGGTGATATTCTTGACGGAAACAATGCCGACCTCAATGTGCTGGCCAGTCATCTGAGCTTGCGTTCCGGAGGCTACATTGGCGGCCCATCACTCGCTAGCCCCACCCATGAAAACTCAGAAGCCATCGATACGCAGGTCGAATTCCTTGCCGCCGCAAGTTCGCAGGGCACCTATGTTCAAGAAGCGGACGGCCTTGCCATTGAACACGTAGGCCAGATCATCGCGTTGGTATTGGCAGAAAACGTCAACTTCCGAAGCGACACAACTGCCGTCTTTCAACAAGCAATCCATGGCGGCCTGGATGACTTGACCAGCGGTGGTCCGATCAAGCTGATCACCAACTCCGGATCGCTACATATTATGAATGGGTTAGACGTAGACGGGCCTGGAATTCATGCTACCGGAGACGTCCTCATCGAAGCTCGCGGTGCAAATGGCTTTGTCACAACCAGTGCCGGCATCGTAAGCCTCGAGGGACATATCAGCATCTTGGCGTCCGACCAAGTCGCAATCGATGGGCTCGTTCAGACCCTTGCTTCCGGTTCCATTTTCGTAGAATCTCCGTCATGCATCATTGGACCAGACGGCGAGGTTCGCTCATCGAATGGTGATATCTTCGTTCGCTCAAGTGCAGATATTGAAATCGATGGCCTCATAACCAGCGAACGAGGAAACATCGGAATTCTGGCTGCCAACGACGTCATTCAATCCTCGAGCATTCACACCGAAAGCGGTTCGGTATTCGTCTACGCGAGCGGAGACTATTCCATGATGCCTGACTCGCAGATATTTGCTTTCCAGAACGTTCTCGCTTCTGCAGGTAAGTCGATTCTGCTAGGCCATGTAATTGCAAGAAACGTGGGCTTGGAGGCAGGATTCGATATTCTCGATGGAAATGGCTCCATCATCAACGTCGCCGCAGTGAACTTGATGATGCGAGCAGGCGGTCACATTGGAAACCCATCTCTCTCGAGCGAACCGCACTTGAACCCAAACGCCATTGATACTGCGGTCGATAACCTGTCAGTTATGAGTGGGCAAAATGGCTATGTCGAAGAAGCAGACAATATTACCATCGGACACGTCGCACAGCTCGATGCGTCGGTGGGAGTGGAACAAGTGCATTTCCGAAGCGACACGGTACAAGTACTTGAGAACAGGAGCGTCGCAACACTCGACGACGCGACAGTAGGCGGTTCGTTTAAGCTGATCGCAATGGGTTCGATTCACGTGACCGACGGCGCGGATGGTGATGGCGTTGGCATCGAGTCGACAGGCAACGGAAACGTTTTGCTTGAGTCACGAACAGCTGACCACGATATCCGGATCGAGGCGACCATCGCCAGCCAGGGCGGGCACATCAACCTCATTGCTGCTCGCAACATACTGGTAAATGACGAGGTCGCAACCCAATCGACCGGCACGATATTCCTCAACGCGGTGGCGGGCGAAACTCGCGTCGCCGATGTCATTCGGACTTCCGATGGCGACATACTATTGCGAGCCTTCGCAAACCTGTCGATCGACGCAACTGTAACCAGCGTCCATGGAAACATTGGATTAATCACTGGTGGTGACCTGATGCAGTCCGCGAATGTCGAAACCACGTCGGGCGATGTGCTCATTCGAGCTGGCGGTGAGTACACCATGACTCCTGGTGTTCAGCTGATTGCATCGGGACATATCTCAGCTACCGTGGGCGGTTCGATCTTGCTCGAGAGCATCCATGCGAATAGCGTGAGCTTGATCGCCGGAAACGACATCGTAGATAGTAACGGTGTGATGTTGAACGTGGTCTCATCCAGCTTGAGCATGCGAGCCGGCGGGTTAATCGGTGGACCATCACCCACAAGTGGCCTTGGAGAAAACCCGAACGCAATCGACCTTGCCGTCGACACGCTGGCCTCCCATAGCGGACGTGGCACGTACATCGAAGAGCTGGATGCAATCGCAATTGACGTTGCCAGCCTCGGCGCCGAAGTCTCGGTCGAACAAGTGAATTTTCGAAGTGACTCGATCGCAATTGTCGAACAGGACAATGTAATTACAGACGGCATGATCAGTGGCGGCCCTATCAAACTCGTGGCCCGCAACGGTTCCATTGATATTCGAGGAGAAACGGGCATCCAGTCATCGAGTAGTGGCAACATCCTGCTGGAAGCCAATGGGATAGGAAGTAATATTCGAACCACGTCAAATATATCAAGCCAAGGCGGCCACATTTCTTTGATCGCTGCAAACCACATTGCATTGGGAGGCAACGTCAACACCAATTCCGTGGGATCCGTTTTCATTGAGTCGACCGCAGGGTCGATTCAAAACACCGGATCCATCCAATCGATTACGGGTGACATCCTGCTTCGGTCAGGGAAGGATGTGCTGATGGACGGATTGATTTTTAGTTTGAGAGGGGATGTTGGGTTGGTTGCGAATCACGACGTGATCCAATCTTCGTACCTAGTTACCGCATTCGGAAATGTTTTCGTCGAAGCAGGTGGTGACTATAAAATGCTCCCGTTGGCGACCATTTCAGCCTTGGAAAATATCGTCGCGACGGCCAACGGAACGATTGAACTGGGGTACCTGACGGCGGGAAACGTCAGCCTCAATGCAGGTGGCGATATTCTCGACAGCAACGGCGCGGATCTCAACGTCGTAGCCACCAATCTCAGCATGCGATCTGGCGGCGTCATTGGGCAATCTTCGTTGTTGAGCCCTCCGGACGACAATCCGAACGCAATTGATACCTCCGTTTCCACGCTCGCCGCAACTTCTGTTCAGGCGATCTACGTTTCGGAAACGGACGATATCCGTGTTGCTAGCGTCTCGCAGATCGATTTGAGTGTTACCGTTCAAAAGGTCCATTTCCGTAGCGATAGCGCTACGATCGAACTGTCGAGCACCGTGGATGAACTGAGCGATCTGACCAGCAACGGTTCGGTCAAATTGGTATCCCGAAGTGGTTCCGTCCTGCTAACGGATGGTATCGATGCCGATCACACGGCTATCGAATCGCTCCGCGCAGGAGACGTTTTGGTGGCTGCTTACGGCTCCGGTAGCGATGTAATCGCAAACGCTATCATCACAAGCCATGGTGGAAACATCAGTCTCCTTGCTGGCGACAGCATCGTCGTCCTCGCCAGGGTGCACACCGATTCGGATGGAACGATTTCGATGGACGCCTTGACCGGCAACCTGAACATCGTCGACCTCGTATCGACCCTCAATGGGAGCATATTGCTGCGCGCTGCCCGAGACACAATCGTGGATGCCATGCTATCGAGTGCGTCTGGATCCATCGGATTGATTGTCGGCAGAGATTTGATTCAAAGCGATACGATATCAACCACGCTAGGTGACGTGCTGATCGATGCAGGGCGAGATCTACTGATGACACCTGGTTCGAACGTAAGTGCATTTCAGGCTATCACCGTTCACTCCGGCCGCAACATCAACCTGTCTTCGCTGTCGGCCCAAAGTATCGGCCTGCTTGCGGGTGGAAGCATCGTTGACGGGAATGGCCCGTTACTCAATATCGTGGCTGAGAGTTTATCCATGCGGGCAGGTGGATGGATCGGTGGATCGGCCCTCGCTGAACCTCTTAACTCAAATCCCAATGCAATCGATACTGCAGTGGATGTCGTGTCGGCGTTTAGCAGATTGGGAACGTATGTCGAGGAGCAAGACTCCATCACCATCGGACATACCGACCGCGTCGATGTCGCGGTCTCAATCGAACGTGTGAATTTCAGGAGCGATACAACGCTGACCATCGCGCAGCGCTTTGTCGATGCGATGGATGACTTCCGAGGCGATCAGCAGCTCAAGCTAGTGACGCTGAATGGAAACATCATCGTTGAGGATGGGACCGACGGAAACCAAACCGGTGTGGAGTCGCGGGGAGCTGGAAACGTATTGCTCGAAGCACGCGGTGTTGGGTACGACATCCTGACAAGTGCAGCGATTCAAAGCGACGGCGGGCACATCAGCCTCATCGCGTCCAATAGTGTTTCGCTGGGCGGATCGGTACAGACCTCCAATTCCGGGTCGATCATTTTGCATGCCAAAGCTGGAGTGCTCGACACTCATGGCGAGATTCATTCCGAACGTGGCGATGTGTTGTTGCTGGCGCAATCGAATATTATCATCGGCGCATCGATTTCCTGCACAGCAAACATAGGGATTGTTGCTGGCGGCAACGTGCTTCAACAAGCGAACATGGAAACCGATCTAGGCGATGTTGCCATCGACGCCTACGGCAACTTGACCATGTTTTCCGGCACATCCACTGCCGCCCGTGACGCGATCGTCATCCATGTTGGACAAACCATCACGCTCGGCACTCTCGCTGCAGATCGCGTGGGACTGCGGTCCGGAGCCGATATCCTCGATGGCAACGGATCGCAATCCAATGTGACAGCTAGTCAACTGAGTATGCGAGCTGGCGGATTTATCGGAGGCTCGTCGCTCGCAAGCCCAGCCCACCTGAATCCCAACGCGATAGATACCTCGGTAGGCGTTCTGTCCGCTCAAAGCGCACTTGGCATGTACATCGAGGAGTCCAACTCCGTTTTCATCGGCCAAGTGGAACGAATCGAGACGCATATCAACGCGGAGCAAGTGAACTTCCGCAGCGATACGGCGTTGGTCGCTATCTCTCGTGAGTCGAGTGCTTTGAGCGACTTGCGAAGCAACAGGCAAGTAAAACTGGTTGCATTGGACGGTTCGATCGAATGGAACGATGGCTTGGACAGCGATGGAATCGCAATCGAATCGTTGGGTTCTTACGACGTTCTCGTCGAGACACGTGGAGTTGGCAGCAACATCATCGCAAACGCAACGGTTCAAAGCCACGGCGGACATGTTAGCTTGGTCGCATCGGGAAGCATCCTATTGCAGGGAAGTGTCCGATCGATTGCGGGCGGAACGATTCTAATCGACGCTTTGGCAGGAACAATCGACGTCCGAGAAGTAGTTCAATCGGAGAATGGCGACATCTTTTTGCAATCGGCTGGCAATCAGACCTTCGAAGCCAACATCCGCAGCGCCGCGGGAGACATCGGACTCTCGTCCGCAAGCAGCATTGTTCAGATTGGGAATGTCGAAACCGTTTCAGGCAGTGTTTTCGTGGCCGTTGGCGGCAACTACACGATGCATTTTGACACGAGCGTGCGTGCCATGAACTGCATCGTGGTCAACGCAGGGGGGACCGTGACACTCGGTTCCCTTGCAGCCCACAGCGTTGGAATTGCAACAGGCGCGGACATCATCGATGTCAATGGAGTACAGGTCAACATCGCAGCTGCGAATCTCAGTATGCAAGCGGCTGGATCGATCGGCGGGCCGTCGCTGCTGAGTCCAGCCAATGCCAACCCCGCTGCTATCGACACGGCCGTAGATACCCTGGCTGTGTTGAGCGGCCGAGGAATCTACGTCGAGGAGAGCGACTCTATCGCAATTGGACACGTTGATGAAACGCAAACGACCGTTACCATCGAGCAAGTGAATTTCCGAAGTGATACGAGATTGTTGACTCAATCACGCACCACCAGTGCAATCGACGACTTAACGAGCGGCGGCCCGATCAAGCTGGTAGCGATGTCGGGATCGATCGTAGTCAACGACGGGAATGATGGTGACTCGGTGGGAGTTGATTCGACCAGCAACTTCGACATCCTGCTGGACGCTCGCGGTGTCGGCAGCGACTTGATAATCAATGCCACCATCCAAAGCCAGGGTGGAATCATTAATCTCGTTGCCAACGATTCCGTTACGCTCAGTGCCATGGTCAAGAATCACGTTTCTGGCCCGATCCAGTTGCGTTCCGTTTTCGGTACGATTGTTGTCAGGGGCTCGATTGAGTCCTTTGCTGGCGATGTGTCCTTGCAGGCTTCGTCTGACGTTTTTGTCGACGCACCCATCCGAAGTGAGTTGGGGGACATCGGAGTATCTGGTGAGAATGTACTCCTGAACCATAACATTCGGGCGACAGCGGGTAACGTACTGGTCGTTGCAGATCGCGATGTTTTGATGGACGCTGGTTCGGTAATTGCGGCTCGCCAGAATATTGTCGTTGAGGCCGGCCTGAGCATCATCCTTGGCACATTGAACGCTACCAACGTCGGCTTGCTGTCCGGATCGAATATTCTGGATGGCAATGCAGATTTGAACAACATTGCTGCAATTCAAGTCAACATGCGTGCTGGCGGATATATTGGGCTGCCATCACTCTCGAGTCCGGTCGGCGAGAACCCAAATGCGATCGACACCCAAGTTGATGTTTTGGCTGCTCGGAGCAGCCAGGGAGTATATATCCAAGAGTCGGACGCTTTGATCATCGGGCATGTGGATGATATTGGAGTGACGGTCAATGTTCCAATAGTGTATTTTCGAAGTGACAGGTTTGACCTTAGTTATGGTCAAGTTGCAAGCGAAACTCTAGGGATCATGAGCCAAGGGCCAATCAAGGTCGTTACCGACAATGGCTCCATCAACGTCCACGAAGACATTTTTTGCGGGAATGGAAATATCCTCCTCGAAGCCAGAGGCTCGCATAGAGATCTAACTACCTTTGCCAAGGTGCAGAGTGTCGGCGGACACATCAGTCTCATTTCGACGGGGAGTATGAACGTTTCTGGAGAGCTCCAATCCAGCGAGAACGGCACGATGCTGCTCGAATCGCTCGCGGGTTCTATCACGCTTCAAGGCCCCATCCATCTCGACGATAACCTGCTCATTCGATCCTTTGGAGACTTGACGACTTTCGCGACGATCGACACGGCCGGACGAATCGCGATGATCGCTGGAAACGATCTTTTGCAGTCAGGCGACATTCGCACGACGCGAGGCGATATCCTTGCCGTGGCTGGGAACGACTGGGTAATGCAATCGGATACTAGCTTGCATGCGTTGACCAACATCGTCGCCAGGGTTGGTCATTCGATGGAGTTGGGGAGTCTGACCGCCGCCAGTGTTGGATTGAGGGCAGGCCAAAACATTTTCGACGGAAATGGTACGTCGGTAAACGTGTCTGCCATCAACTTAAGTTTGTCGGCAGGCGGATTCATTGGAGGCCCTTCCGCGATTAGCTCAGCCGACTCCAATCCCAATGCGATCGACACAATCGTAACCACTCTTGCAACGTTGAGTGGTTCCGGAACCTACGTGCAAGAATCTGATCGGATCATCGTTGGTCATGTAGACCAAATCGAAGCGGGAACCCTGGTGCAGCGAGTCAACTTCCGAAGCGATGTATCGGCGGTTTCCATAGAACGATCGATGGCTCCGCTGGATGATATGACTAGCCAGGGCCCAAACAAACTTATGGCAAATGGCCCGATACGGGTGACGGATGGTAATGATGGGGACGGCATCGGTATCGAGTCGACTGGGGCAGGCGACATCCTGGTCGAGGCACGTGGGATTGCAAGCGACATCGCGTCATCCGCCGCAATCTCCAGCCGTGGTGGACATATATCGCTGTTTGCCGATGAGAGTGTCTATTTCGAAAAATCCGTCCACACAAATTCAAGCGGATCGATTTACCTATCCTCACAGAATAGCGACGTTGCAATTGGCGGCCCCGTTCAAACAACCGATGGTGATATCCTGATTGAGGCATTTCGGGACATTGTGATCGATGCTCAAATCACGAGTATGTCGGGCGACGTTGGTGCCAGGGCCTCCAATGACATCTTGCAGAACGCCGACGTGGACACACGGTTCGGCAACGTCTTGTTCACGGCAGCTCGAGATGTCACAGTGCATTCCGCGGTCAATCTGGAAGCGTTCGACACGTTGTTAGTGTCGGCAGGTCGCACCATCACATTAGGCCGCGTGGCTGCAACCAACGTAGGTCTCGTAGCTCAGTTCAGTATATTCGATGGAAACGACTCCCTGCTCAATCTTCACAACGTTGAAGCCAACCACCTTTCCATGGTTGCGGTTCAGGGATACATAGGTGGTCCCAGCCTCTTCCCCATCGATGGACCAGACGTCAACTTGCAAGCGATCGATACCTCCGTCAGTACCCTCGCGGCTTTCGGAGAACTTGGAATCTATGTTCAGGAGGAGGATGGCATTGCGATAGATTATGTCGATGCCATGCGAGTCTCGGTCCTGGTCCAACGAGCAAATTTTCGAAGTGATCTCGCGGCGACTCCGTTTGATTTTGATTTGTTAGGTGCGAGAGAGGACCTTACGAGCAACCATGCGATCAAGCTCGTTACGAACAGTGGCGACATCGTGGTGAATGACGGGAGGGATGGCGATTTATTAGGTCTTCAATCCTTTGGGAACGGAGACATCCTGCTCGAAGCTCGAGGCGGCAATGACGTTCGGCTGAACTCCAGTATCGTTTCACAAGGCGGTCACGTCACCTTGGACGCATCCGACGATATTTCCATCAACGCAACTGTGTTTACCACTGGACATGGCACCGTCTATGTCAAAGCCAGCAATTCCAATCGACTAGACGCAATCGGTGGCATTGAGATGGGGGCCGAAAGTTTGATCGCGACCATCGGCGGCAACGTCTTCGTAGACTCGCGTGGCGACATCTATCTCGCGCTGATCAATGCAGGAAACGGAAACAATAATGCTAGCTTGCGGGCGAGCAATTCGATTCTTAATGCGAACGGTAGTCTCAACGTTATTGCAGACGAACTTAGTATTACGGCGATCGGGGGAACGATCGGCAACACGGCCGATGCAATCGAAACCTCTGTTTCGGTTTTGGCGGCCAAGAGTCATTCAGGAATCTATTTGGTCGAGTGGGATGGAGTGACCATTGATCGAGTAGGTGTTATCACCGTACAGCGATCCAATTTCGAGTCGACTCTTTCGCGCATCGTGGCCGAGGGCCTCGAGGATTTGGAGACGGCTCAAGGTGATATCCATCTAACCAATCTCACAGGCGACTTCATCGTGCAACCGGGCCTGAACGCGGCCTACGGCATCAGGGCGAACAATGGAAACGTCATTTTCGAGTCCATTGGGCTCGCAGGGGACATCTTCATAGGATCATCGATTCACGCAGGCATGAACGTCACGTTAACCGCCGTTTTGGGAGCAATCGAAGAATTATCTGCTTCTGCCTCGGTGGTTGGACAAAAGTTAACTATCGACGCAGGCTTATATGCTCACCTGCATCGCACGCAGGTTAATTCACTCGACGCACGAGTTGGCAGCAACGGGCAACTGGATTCCGATTGGCAGACTGTCAACGAAGCCGCTTCGCAGCGAGGTGACGATTTCCTCACCGAGGCGAGCCATCGCAGCGAAAACGAGACGAAGAGTTTCTTGGAACAACATACCGATCCAACGCTGGGTGATCCGATCAACACGCGAGATTATCGATTTGCTGACAAGTATGAGGGCCGTTATGCCTTGTATTTGAAAAATGATGGTAGCCTTGAGATTCAAAGTGTGCAGGCGGGTGCAAGTGCCAGCCCCAACGTTTACATCGAAACGATCGGGGAGCATGCCGATTTGACCGTGGTCGATCAAGTCATTACCGCGAGCAATCGATTTGAGTTCAAATCGGGCTCTTCGGTTGCCAATCCAATCGAAGGAGGGATCATACTGGTCGCGGGCGGCGAGTTCGTGCTTGGATCCTCGGCAATTTTAGAAACACGCATGGAACTCATGGGCGCATTCATCACACAGCAGATCAACCACATCGGCGATGGAGTGCGTCTGCTCAACGGCGAGGAAGACGACAGATACTTGACTGGGCGATTCTATGATGGCGGACAAGGGATTGAAGTGGATAGTCCGACCATGACCAGTTCACGAATCGTAGTACCGTTGTACCCGCAGACTAGCGGTGCTGATCTCGATTTCGAAACGCATGTGTTCCAACGCGTGGTGATCCAGTTTGGAACACCGAACGAGTCAGGTTTCGTCACGTTCATCGGGTATGCTGACAGTCTGTATCAGGTCTTTGACGTTGCCGGTGAAGTTGGCAGCCGAATACCAGAGATGTCCAACCAGCCGATTTCGAGCCATCCATCAGCCAGTAGTACTTTGGCGGCCGTTTTCGTTCGCGGGACCGAGTTTACAACGAACTTTCTAACGGACAATCAATACTTGCCGACCGATGCGATCGTTCGTCGCGCTGCCGACTTTTTCCTTTTCGAAAACGCGCACTCATCGGACTCAAGTGAGATGCGAGACCTAACTTTTGAAACTGTGCCAATTCTGGATGTGATTTCACGCGGAGACCTTGGCGGTTCGCCGTTGCCGCCTGACCTCGCGCCCTATCAACCTCCCGACGTGACGGTATTTTCCTTACCGATTCCGTCCGAGGTCCCCAACTTGATCAAGGCCACGGACATCGAACTTGTATCGATCATGGAACCGACGCGAAGCATAGCGGCATTTCGGGTCATCTACAACGACATCGACTTGGACGGGCAACCCGATCCGTTGGAACTGCCGAGTGCGGACGAAGTGCTCGAACAGATCGGATCTCAAGATTCTCAAACCAACGCACCGTTGGGCCAGAGATTGGAGCGCCTTAAAGACGCCCCCAAAACAGTGGATGGCAACTCCCCAACTCCGTCGGACATCGAGGCGTTCAAGGCTCAGCTTCGATCCGACCCAGAGACACCGGCAGGTGCGTACGCCATCATTGAGATTCAGGGTGAATCGCAAAGCGAAGTGTTGGATGTTTTTGAAGTTCGCGACTTCGATGAGAACAAGTCGAATTCCGACAGTGAACTCCCCTTGATCCCACGAAAAAGGGATTCAGCACCCAAGGACGAACCCGTTGACGATCCGAACCACGAAGCCGATAACGCAGTTTGGATGCCCGATCGATTCAATAACGATTTATTGAACTCGGAGACTGGGTCCATGGGGACGAAGCTTGCCGCTACGGGAATGTTGTTCGGTTCGTATTGGATTGTGCGCAATACGACCCATGCGAGTTCGGGATGGTCAACCAATGAGCTTTCGTCGTTGAGCGAGGCTGGGCTAAGTGCCAGCGATCGTCGTCGACGAAGATTACGTTCCAGCCTGGAAGAGAAGCGGGATACAAGATGATGAAAACCATTTTATGGCAATGGATTGCATTGATAGGTCAACTGGAGCAATGCCATGAAGACGTGTCCTAAGTGCACCGCTAAGGTTTCGCTTGGCGAATTGAAATGCAACAAGTGCGGTTGTTTGCTACATCACGACGACGGGACGGCGGACACGGTGGACGAATGGTCCGATACACCCGAAAACGCGGAATCGGACGCGAATGCGACCGTCGATGTGGAACCCAGCGCATCTGACGATCATTCGACGGAAGATTCGTATGGAACTCTTCCCTTCGACGACCTCAATGCGACATCGCCAGGGGAATCTTCCACGACGGATGAGCCGCTCTCTAACGGAGACCTAGGTACGCTCGACATCGACGACCCCAACAAGACCTTGTCTGGCGATGCGATCACACTAAACGATCCGTTCCCGAATCTGCGTTCACCTGCCACACCGAGATTGGACGATTCCACTCTCGACGACCAACATGAAAAGTGGGTGACTGCGTTTGACCTGAACGTACCTCGCACCGTCGATAGCAGCCACGCGACGCAAATGCCAGGCAGTTCGGACGACGACGCCAAGTACATGAGCACGGTAGATTCCGAACCCAACTTGCGTGGAATCGACTCCGGTTCAAGCGGAAATAAGTCAAATAGCAAGCTTGGCCCTAACGTCAATACTGACTTTTCGTTGAGCAGTGCGACCGAGGGAACCGGGTCTGACGGCAAGCTAAACCGAGTTTGGGAAGCGGCCATTGGCACTTCCAATCGAGACCTGAATCAGTCGCTCCGATTCGAAAGAGCTGAGGCCTCGGATTCTATATTCCGACGCGTTGCGCGACGAAAGGTGGCAGACGCCAATTCACCGAATGCGACGGAAGCAGACTATCAAATCCAACATAAACTTGGGGATGGTGGGATGGGCATTGTATTCTCGGCCATTCAAAACGCCGTAAATCGGATAGTTGCCGTCAAGTCCATCAAGGCCGAGAAACAAAGTAACGACTCGACTCGCAAGCAGTTTTTTTACGAAGCAGAAATTACAGCCGACCTGGATCACCCGAATATTCCACCGATCTATGAGATGGGCACTACGGCGGAAGACGTTTTGTTTTATTCCATGAAGTTGATCCAAGGAACTCCATGGCAAAAAGTAATCAACAAGATAACGCGCGATGAGAATCTTGAGATCTTTGCAAAGATCGCCGATGCGGTTGCGTTTGCACATTCCCGAAACATCATTCACCGTGACCTCAAGCCCGACAATGTTATGCTCGGAGCCTACGGAGAGGTCTATTTGATGGACTGGGGATTGGGAGTCAACATCCAAAAAAACAAATCGATCGATTTTGGTGGAACGCCCGACTTCATGGCCCCCGAGATGGCCGCTAACAAGCGAAAGGAGATCGGGAAACCAAGCGACGTTTATTTGTTAGGTGCCATCCTATTTCAAATCATCGTTGGCAGAGCGCCCCATGGGGGCAAGACCGCGATGCAACGCCTTCAAGCAGCCGCTCGCAACGAGATTGTCGAGTCAGTCATCGACGACCCTTTGCTCGAAATCGCGCGCATCGCCCTCGCGACTGATCCAAAACAACGATACGCATCGGTGGAAAAATTGCAGGAGGCAATTCGAGAGGTCCGGCGACATGCGGAGAGCATCGCTCTTTCCAATCGATCGAAGGAACTTGCTGACAAAGCATCCGAGCGCAAGGACTACGATAGTTTTACTCGTTCTCTCTATGGATTCCGTGATGCAATCGAACTATGGAGTGACAATCATGCCGCTATCGCGGGGCTCGCACAGACTCGACTCGCCTATGGTCAATGCGCGTTTGACCGAGGCGACTACGACTTGGCAGTTCAGACTCTTGATCGAAGCGTTAGCCAAGAAGCCGTTGTATACGACCAAGCCGTGAAAGCAAAGTTGCTTGTTTCGCAGCGTGGGCAACGATTGAAGACATTGCGACGTGTTTTCATGATCTCGGTTTCTTCATTGTCGGTGTTGCTCGCGGGTGCCGCGCTGTACGCTTGGAACCAAAAAACGGTCGCTGAGAATGCAGCCGCTGCCGAGAAAATCGCCAAAGAGGGTGAGACGAAAGCTAAGGACGAAGCGATCGAAGCCAAAGAGATTGCATTGGCAGCAGCGAATGCCGAAACCAAGGCCAAGCAAGAGGAGACCATCGCAAAAAACGAAGCCATCCAGGCGAACGATCAAGCGATCGCGGCGGCAAAGGCCGAGGAGATTGCGAAAAAACAAGAAACGCTGGCCAAAGAAAAAGCTCTCGCCGCTGCCGAATCTGAACGAATTGCCAAAGAAGGCGAGACCAAAGCCAAACAAGCCGCAGAGCAACGTACCGCGCAGATCCAGATCGGCGACGCTCAATCCAAAACCGTCTTGGCTAAGCTTCAACTGGAACGGTTTGACGTCCAAGGTGGTGCCAGTCTTCTAGAAGAGATCAAGTCGAACGCTCTGTCTGAAGTATTTGGCGAGAAAGCTCCTAAATTGGATTCGTGGCCGCTCAAACGCGTCAGCCTCCTAGGCAATTTGGATTTGCCAAAACTATCCCTAGAGGGACGCGTCACAGTCATTGAGTTCGCATCGAATGGGAAAATTGGAATCGCGGGAACCGAAAATGGAAAGCTCCATTTGCTCGAAGCAAACGACGGAACTCTTAAGATTATCCGATCGACAACTTTCGAAAACGGTACCATCAATACCGTCAGCATCTCACCCACAGGGGACGAAGCGGTGTTTGGATTGACAGCCAACAACAAGAGCCAGTTGTTCGCTTGGCCTCTCACAGGCCAACCTGTCGATCCTGTTCCCATTGAGTTGCTAGGAAACCGCTTGTTTCAACACGTTCAATATAGCCCTGACGGCAATCAGATGATCGCTGGCGTGAACGGGGGTGTCTGGTGCTGGGACCGTGTCCCAGGTTGGTATACCAATTTGACTGGAAACAAAATCAGGATTATCCAAGAAGCCAAAGGGCAACTCGCGCGATTCCAATGGTTGGATTCCAACTCGGTGCTTGCTACCACGAGACAAAACGAACGGCTCACGCTCCACAAACTGGATCTAGCCAGCAAGAACGCCAAAATAATTCCAATTCCCGACTCGCTGGGCAGGAGCCTCGAAGTCGTGACATACATTGGGAATGCAAATCAGTTTTTGTTCGGTCGGAACGACGGCAGTATTTTCGCAGGCAATTTGTCGCTCAACGTTTTAACGGCCGCGAACCGCACTGAGATCGATCCGCGAGTCGTGGAGTTGCCGAAGAAGCATCGCACCAGCATCACTCAAATCACTTCAGGTCCCTCAGGAGAAATCGTTACTGTTAGCAGCAGCGAGCCCGTTGTCCACATTTGGAAATTGGATCCCCAAGGGGACATACACTACGATACCCATTTGTCCGGCGTTCCCAACAAGAATGGATCAAGCAATCTTACGAAGGCCACATTTGCACCCAACCATTTGCTCGTCGGAGTTGACGAAGGTGGAACAGCCATGGTTTGGAACATCGCGCGTCAAAAACAACGGCGCCAACTTGTTCGCATGTCCGAAAACGGCCCCGATTCATATACTTCGCCCGTAATTGGTGTTTTCCATCGCGGCATGACCAACACGGCGATGGCTGTCAACGAAGATGGCGTCGTCGATCTCTGGAACTTGCAGGATGGCTTAACTCACCGATTGGGAGGGGAACGCTGGAGCTATTTCGGCCATACCCCCGGTGCCGAGTATGTCGATTCAGCGGTCGACATGAATGCCGGCGTCGTGGTCACGTCCGCTTCGTTAAAGAACGCCCAAAGAAAATATTTGAGCGATCCGAACGCGACGCAGGAGTTCTGCATTTGGCATCAAGCGTCCGGCAATATGTTACACCGCTGGGCAGAACGGTCGGATGAAGTGATCGACCCACGAATCTCGTTGCTTAACGGAGGAAAGGAAATCTTGATCTCGAGCGACCGACAGACTCGAATCCTTGCGCTCGACGGCACAACCGTCTTTCAAAACAAGGAGGTGGGGACGCGATTTGCAGTCCCCAATCCAAGAGACCCCTCGTTGGTCGCGATGGTTAAGCTCTCGGGCTTTACATGGCTTTGGGATCGCAAATCAGGATGGAACATTCCAAATGACGTTTATTATCGCGAGGATAGGGACGGCAATCCCATCAAGGCAGTTTGGTCCAATGACGGCAATCGCCTTTTCCAGGTCTTTAGCAATGGTCGACTTTACGTCTACGATCTGCAAGGGGACAAACTGGTCGCCGCCAAAGCCAAACGCGAAGACGACAAAAAGTGGAAAGCAAACTTTGGCAAAAGCCTGGTTGTGACACGACACTTTGATCTTGATCTTGCGGTTACCTCGGTCCGTTCTGGATTGGACAGGCTGTTCGTCAACGTTCGCATTCCCTCGGCGCAATCTGTTTCGAGACAAACGGTCGTCGATGTCGAGCGATCCGAGTTTGCACTGAACACCATAAGTACAAGCGAGTCGCCTCGGTTTGCATGGCTCGACGAATCGAATGCCGAACAGCCTTTTGATTCTCGCGTGCATTCTCACTTTGATCTGAATCCGTCCAGTAGGGATGTCCCGGTTTCGCGATTTCGCGCCGGTCAACAGACCTTTGTCTCTACCCGACGTGGCAACGTATTGAATCTGAAACACGATTCGTCAGAATTTGTCAGCTTGGGGCGCCAACCATTGATTAGTACCACTAGCGACCGAAACGGTTCCATACTGGTTACGTTGCACAAGGATGGTGCACTATGGAAGCTGGATATGAGTCAAGACGGTAGCAACCAAGGCAACCGACCGTGGTCTCGTCTCGAGTTCACGACCCAAGGCGACTCCATTTCGATGTCTCCCGACGGAACTCAATTGTTGATCTTAGACAGCCAAAGTGGCTCGATGAAGATCGTCGATCCATCGAATGGAGCGATGGTCCGCACGTTGCATAACGTCGAGGCAGCCGCTTGGCACCCAACTCAGAACGCAACCTTAGCGGTCGCGTTCCGCGATGGTGAGCTCGAGATTTCTGGTATCGACGGTACGAAAGCTCTGCGGAATTCATTGCATCGCCAGCCACTGAGGGTCAAGTCGGTTCGATTCTTTACGGAAACTTGGGCGAGAGAAGACTCAAGACCGATAAACTATTTGCTGGTCCAGAGTGAAGGAGACTTGGAGGCTTGCCTGCAGTTCGTTCCATTGGAAGCGGATGGCAAAGCCATGGAGCAGTCGATTCGCAAAGGAGCAGTGGTCGCTTCGTCCCCAACCGATTCGGTTTTTGTGACCGGAGAAGGTGCCGGGACAGTGACCGTTTGGATCGCATCGCCATATTGGCAACGCGTTGGAGCCCTATTCGATTTGGACGGTCACCTCGGGGCGAAAATGAAGACCATCACGTTCAGCCATGACGGCAAAACTCTGGTGACCTCCGATAGCAACCATCGATTGTTCGGGTGGCTTTCGGAAGACGCCACGGTGCGACAATAATTCGGCGACAATCATTCGACGATGGGAGCTTCGAGCACGTTGATTCCCACGAGACGCACACGTGTGAGGAGTTAGTCCATTGCATTTTTCAGTGAGCCTACCCGAATGGGCCGTTCGAGAGCAGGAATTGTTGCCAACACATTTGCCAAAGGTAGAAGAGCAAATGCTGGCGGTGATTCGATTCTCGCAACTCAACATCGATCATCAAACCGGAGGGCCATTTGCCGCCGGAGTATTCGAACGGGATTCCGGACGAAGGATCGTGATCGGTGTCAATCGCGTTGTCCCGTCGAATGTTTCATCCGCTCATGCCGAAATCGTCGCTTTGTCTGTGGCTCAACAGACTCTTGGCACATGGGATCTAGGAGGTGCAAGGGTTGCTCCCATGCGATTGGTGGTCAACTGGAGGCCTTGCGCCATGTGCTATGGGGCAACGATTTGGAGTGGGATTCGTTCGCTGGTCATTGCGGGTAGCGACGACTCCTGCGAACGGATCACGGGCTTCGACGAGGGACCAATCCATCCCGATTGGAAACAAGAACTCAATCGGCGCGGGATCGACTTGCAGGATGGTTTGTTCAAGCAGCTAGCTATCGACGTTTTCGAGAATTTCAAGAAAGCAGGCTATACCGTCTACAACGGCCGAAGCTCCTGACCAGAGTAGAACAGTTGTCCCCAACTGTTCGTGGTAGACCAGAGTAGAACAGTTGTCCCCAACTGTTCAGGATAGAACTTCGCACGTTCCAAGATCACAAGTCATTTGCTTTATAGTGTTTCAACTACGCAGCAGCCGTCGATGCTTTTTTGAGGTATAGACTCAATCGGCTCTTGGTACGCGAAGCCTTGTTCACGTGAATAATTTTCTTGGAAGCGGTTTGGTCCAATAGTTTGCACAGGTCCAGATACAACGTCTTGGCGTCGTCAAATTTCTTCGCTTCGACGGTCTCTCGCAGCTTCTTGATGGCTGTCTTGAGAGTCGACTTAGCGGAACGATTCCGTGCACGGCGCTCGAGGGACTGGCGATGGCGCTTTTTGGCACTCTTAATATTTGGCACTTCACAACTCCTGAATTCGATCGATTCTCAAACATCCCAAGAAATTTAGGACGCATATGATGCCAAGCAAACCGCTTTTTGTCTAGGGATTCCGTCGACTACTCACGAAAATCCAGCAAATGCAATCAAAAAACAGGCGTAGCAGCGTATCTCCGAGACGCTGGTCCTCGATATTGACGAAAATTCGCTGTACGATTCCCGTTTCACTGTAACGACCACGCGGCCGGTTGGATTGCAAATTCATGCGGGGGATAAGGGTTTCGATAACCACTTATCCGCCTCGGAGATGCGGAGCTACATAGTTATCCGCCTCAGAGATGGGTCTTACGGATTGGCCGCGTTGAACGCTTCCCGTTTTGGAGGATGGAAAAACAGTGCTAATGCGATGGCTGCGATCGTCGCGATCGCGCATGGAACCAGAAATAAGTTTCGGAAATCGACTTTGCCACCTGACGTAAAGACATCCTGAATGAGCCACGGACAAACGAAGTTTGCCACCAACCCACCGATACCTAGGATCATCACATTAAAGAGCCCCTGAGCGCTGTTCCGCACATGCTTTGGGAAGTACTCGTCGACGAAGATATAAACGGTTGCAAAGAAGAACGCATAGCAAATGCCGTGAAGCATTTGCACAACGACGATGACCCAAGGATATTGCGGCATGAAAGAATAGACCGCAAACCGGGCCGCGTGTCCGAGGATGCCGACGATCATCGTAGTTCGCCAACCTAGATTCTTGAGCGTAAGCCCTAGTACAAACATCGTCAGGATCTCGAACAATTGTCCAACGCTCATCACCGGCATGATCAAATTGCCAGGGATGCCTACACCGCCGTTTGCTTGAGGAGTAACCAGGAATTGGCCCGTCCAATTGAAGTAACAATTGTGAACGAACGAATCCATGAACGTGACCACCCAAAGGACGAGCACGAAGGGATGCTTCAGCAACTTGATCGCCTCCATCCACGCCAAATTCTCTTCCCCTTTTTCGGCCTTCTTGGGAGGAGTATGAGGCAATGTCAAACTAAAAGCAGCCAAAAGCAATGACGCGATGCCGGCGACAACGAACGTCCATTTGGTGGCACTTTTGAGAACGTCCCCCGTGAGTGGGTTGGCAAGCGCGGCACTAATCCATGCAACGATCCCAACAGGTTCGGTCGCTTTCACCGCAGCCCAATCGACGAAGATGAATGTGAAGGGCCAGGCAGCCAAGATCCAACCGATGGTCCCCCCCATGCGAACGATCCCAAATTCGTTCTGCGCGTCCTTCATGTTGGCGAACGCGATCGAATTCGTAATCGAAATGGTCGGAACATAAAGCAAGCAGTGGACCAACATCAACACAAAGAAGGACGCGAAGTCCGTAACAAAGCCGCAGCCAAGGATGGCAAGCCCCCCTATGAGATGACTAAACGCCAAGAATTTCTCGGCTGCAAAGTTGCGGTCAGCGAACTGATTGCTAAAGAACATGCCGACCAGCGCAGCGACGGGAAAGGCATTCAAAACCAACACTTGTTGTAAGACTGTGAACTTCAGGCTCGGCAGGTAACCAAAGATGAGCGGCAGCCATGCACCCCAGATGAAGAACTGCAAAACCATCATCACGAATAATTTGAGCCGGACTCCCATGGAATTCTCCGCAAACGTTCTTAGTGCAACAGGGGTTAATTTTGATTGGTTTCAGGCGTGAGCGTAGCGTAACTCATCCTTGCAAGAAAACAATCGACCATCCCAGCCGAGGCGATGGAAATTGCAGTACTGACAGGCGTTCCGTTCTACTCGCAGACGAAAATCTGAAGGAATCGATCGGGCTCTTGGCCCACGTATGCATTCAGGACGAAGCGATTCTGGTCCAAAAAATGAGCGGCACCAACGAACGCATGGGGCTGACTCTCCGTCAGCCATCGATGCGTTCCAGATCGCAGGTCGACGGCACATAGCTTGTTATTCGTGATAAAAGCGCACCGGTCGCCGTTGGCGTTGATCGAGATTTGTCCGTCGATGGAGGCATCCAACTGGGTAACTTGTTCGGCGGGTCCTCCGTCGGATGACACCCTACATAGTTGGACCAGCCCAAATTCGTCGCGCATCGGAAAGTAGACGTACCGGCCATCTGGGGAACCAACCAACCAATTGCGAGGTCCCTGAACTCCAGGGTGCCTGGCACCTGTGGTTCGGGTTAGGCGAGTCTGCCGACAGCCGGGCAATGATTGCAATCTTGCGTATGGATCGTCCGCCAATTCCAACTTGGTGTTCGCCAATTGCCGCATGTCGGACTCGCTTGGCAAGTCGCATCGGAAGACTTCGTAGACGAGATTTCCCTCGGTATCGCGCGTGGCTCCTTGAAACGCCAGACGATTCGATGTCAACCAGCACTCTTCGACGGCTTGTTCGATTTCGTCCGATCCTGCCTTGGGGCTTGGCGTCACCTGGACCGCGACAAAGGCGAGGAACGTTCCGTAGAAACTCTCCAACTCATCCAGCGAAGTCTGCTCCAGGGGGAAATGGACTTCCCCAGGAATCATGAAACCGACGGTTCTCAAATCTCGAATAGATGTTGGGTTTTGTTTTGCCAACTGCTCCAAATACGCGTCGTTGTAAGTGAAGCTCAGCCAGCCCAACTTGTTCCAACTATGGGCGTGGGTGCCTCCGGATAAGGCACCCAGGATCCGAGATACGTGAGTTGGATGGGCGCTTCGAGATTCGGCGTGCCGAATGCGTTGTGGGGTGCGCACATCGAGAATGGCGCCAAATCGTCGTGCGGCAGAATACGGGCGATTCGGGGAGCAGCTCTCCAGCCCGTGGATAAAGCAGATTTGTTGATTCGAGGGATGAAAGGCGACGGCTCCCACGCCCGGTCCGTCGACGGTCGATGCCTTTGTGTACAAACGCACGACTTCGCCCGTTTCCACATGGACCATTTCGATCGCATCGGTTTGCGCGATTTTAGAATCGTCATTCCGAGTATCGTAAACGACCCAACCACCATCCGGCGAAAGCACTTGGCGTCGATTGAGCGTGTGACCGTAACGGCCATGCGTTAGTTGTCGAAATTTGAGCATTTATCGAGACAACTTGTTACGAAGTTGCTCGCTGGTTTTGGGCTCGCTCTTCTTAGGTTGATTGACTGCGGATGGATTGGTCCCTTGGTCCGTCCCCGTTTTGGCGGCAGACTCAATGGCCTTAGCATCCAACTTGGTCGGCCAATCGATCAGTTCAAACGAACTGACCAACTGTTCGTCCTCCATGGAAAAGACCTCCGTGTTTGCGTCGTTCAACGTAAATGCTAACACGACCCGACGACCGTTGTCGTTGGAAATATGATAGTGAATCCAACGGATGTCGACTCCCTGAACCGACCCTTGGGATACCACTCTTAATATGCGTAATTTGTTATTCGACAATTTCTCGGTGCTCTCGGCAATTTCCACAGCGTTGTTTCCGAGTGCTTTTTTTACGTCCGCCACGAATCCATCCATGCTCAATTGTCGGCCGGGTTCAAAGTCGATCATGTTGGTAACATTGCATTGTGCCACCACTCGATTGTTGACGATGAAACGCAATGTCGCTTCTTCTCCGTTGTCGCGGTAGGTGGACCATTTGCGGCTCGCTAAGAATCGATAGTAACCCAGATCGGATTGAAACTGCAACATACTGGCCGCATCGACGTTGCCGACTCGAGCGGCGACCCCATCGAGAGAAAGGCCCGAAGTCATGTTTTCGATAACAGCTCGGCGCATTCGAAGTTGTGCCATCACACGGAAGCCGGGCTCCGCTTCGCTGATTTCTCGCGTTTCTTCGAGATTGACTGCCAACCAAGTGATCGTTCCTGTTTTGCGATCGAGTTGTGCCTTGCCATCCACGGTTACCGACGTCGGAACTTGACGAACGGAAGCTGTCACGCTGCCGGTAATCTCGAGTTGTGCCATCTTGGAATCGGCATCGATTAAACAAACTACGAGCTTGCCCTCTTGCACAGCGTCTAGGTTGAGAAGCCGGCAGGTCGTTTCGCTGGGCAGCGCCCACTTGTCTGCGATGTTCACTTCGGCGTCCGTCAGCAACTGTTCCAGGAACATCGAATTGACCGGACATTCAACCAAGTCGCATTCTGCGGAAAAAAGCGGGTTGTCGGGGCAGATCGTCACGACTCCAGTATCCGTCCCCATGCGAAGAATGTCACGGCATTGTTCGCGTAGAGTTGTCTTGGTGACATTTCGATCGATTTGAATCTCCGAATTGGCCTCGTGAAAATGTTGGTACGATCGGCAAGCTCGCATGTTCGAGGCAGTTTCATAATGCTCGTCATAGTCGATGGTCGACTTCGCCTTGATGGGGGCCGTTCGGTCCGCTTTGGACTTTGGATCGCGCGCGGTGGATTCCGCAAGCTGACTCTTCAAACGGATCTCACCGTTGACCTCCAGCTCCGCTCGAACTCGACACAACCCCTTGGACTCGGCTCGTGACGGACCCATGGTTGGTTGTCCGAGAACCTCGCCTCTTGGTAACGCGAATGAAGTCGCGGCCGCAATGCTAGCAATCATCCAGGTTCGGCGGCCAACGTGATTAAGGCGAACAGTTTGCATAGTTTATCCAGTCGGCTTGAGCTCGAAAGCAACATCGATGCATCGTCCATCGGACGGTCGCCACCGGCATACTTAGCAGAAACGGACTAATCCGCAAATTTTACGCAAGCACCCCAGCTCGCCATTGAATATGCTTGCATTGATAAGAATTGTTAATTGTTTCAGTCCGCAATGCCGGTTTTGGTCGTCAATGTCAACTTTTTCGCTACACTTTTAATGAGAATTCCCATTCGGAGCGTGTCAACGCAACTCCAATGATTCCACGTAACGCATAGTTTGCGGTCCGCCAAGTTTGGCTCATTTCATTGTATGCGTGGTCCAACTCCTTCATTTTTATGTCTACCCTATCCCAAGCACATTACTTGATACAAGAAGATCTAAGCGACATCGTCGTGCACAACGATGCTGCTTGGAATGCGTGTGCCTATTCGCGTCGTTGTCCCTTTAAGGACACCGCCAACGAGGACGCGGTGGGGATCTTTCGAGTCGACGAAGAAACTGCCGTTTTCGCAGTGGCCGATGGATGTGGTGGAATGCGAGGTGGAGAACAAGCGTCGAACATGGCGTTGCAGATCTTGGGCGATTCGATCGAACGACATGACAGTTCCCCAGACCGAATGCGAGTCGCCATACTGGATGGAATCGAACAAGCCAATCAGGCGGTTCAAGATCTGCGGATTGGTGCGGCATGTACGATCGCCGTGGTCGAGTTTCATCGGGGGGTGATACGGCCCTACCATGTCGGAGATTCGATGATCTTGGTCACCGGAAACCGAGGATGTGTCCGTTACCAATCGGTGAGCCACTCGCCGGTTGGCTTTGCAGTCGAGTCGGGAATGCTTTGCGCCGACGAAGCCATGCATCATGAGAATCGACATATCGTCTCCAACGTGGTCGGCGATCCAAGAATGCGGATCGAAATCGGCCCAACCATCACCCTTTCGCGGCGCGACACGGTGCTGATCGCCAGCGATGGACTTTTCGACAATCTGAATGTTCACGAAGTTGTTGAACACATTCGAAAAGGAAAACTTGCCACCTCCGTGGCTTCGATGACGGACGTCGCATACGAACGGATGCTCGGCATCGTAGGCGAACCGTGTAAACCTGATGATTTGAGTGTGATCGCCATCCGACCCATCTTGTCCAATCTTAATTGCTAGCGTTCGATCTGAATTCTTTGTCCGACATTTGCCGAATTGCTACGCGATTTTTGGGTCGGGAACTGCCGCCGCATGTCGATATCAACGCTCAATTGGAATCAGCGACCAATTGAATTTCGTCATTGCGTAAGGAATGGATTTCACCATGGCTAGCGTTCAACAGGTATCGAACACTTCAACGGCAACGCTTCCCCAGATTTCAAAAGCATCCACCAGTTATGATGCCATTCCCTATGCAAGCTATCCGGTTCCGGCGAGCCATCCTGATCGTCTATACAACGTCGCAAAGCTCTTCGGGATGAATCCCGTTCCGCCTGAGCGAGCGAGAGTGCTTGAGCTTGGCTGTGCTGGTGGCGGCAACCTGTTGCCGATCGCTAGTCAGTTTCCTGGGTCCAGCTGCCTCGGAATTGAGTTATCGGAAGTTCAATGCAATGACGCCAACATCGCAATTCGGTTTGTGGGGCTAAAGAACATCGAAGTACGGCAAGGAAGTATATCTGACATCCGACCGAGTCTTGGCAAGTTTGATTACATCATTTGCCACGGGGTTTTTTCATGGGTTCCCGACCCGGTCCGCGAGGACATTCTGCGAGTATCGTGCGAGAATCTTTCTGAGAACGGAGTGGCGTACGTCAGCTACAACACGTTGCCCGGTTGGTACCTACGCGGGATGGTTCGCGGAATGATGATGCAGCATGTCAGTGGCATCAAAGATTCGGTCGCCAAAATCGTTCAAGCTCGAGCCCTTCTTCGGTTCTTGGTTGAATCCACAAGCACACACGACACACCGTACGCCGCCTACCTCAAGGCGGAAGCAGAGTTCTTGGACAAGCTACCGGATCACTATTTGTTCCACGAACATCTGGAGGAACACAACAAAGCATTCTTCTTTCAAGAGTTTGCGCGTCAAGCGTTTCAGCAAGGATTGCAATTTTTGGGTGAATCGACGTTGCCCAGCATGTGGATTGGCAACCTATCGGCCGGTGCCGTCAAGACCTTAGAAACGATTGATGATAGTGTTTTGCGAGGGCACTACACCGATTGTATCGTGGGGCGCACGTTCCGTGAAACGCTGCTAGTTCGCCGGGAAGCGTCGATCGATCGGAACTTGAACGCTTCTCGACTTCATGGCATTCGGTTCCTCGGACGCTTTACCGAAGTCGAAGCCGACAAGGCGGATGCGGCTACGTCTCGACCTGGCAAAAAGCGATATACGACTCAAAGCGGTGTTACCCTATCGGCAGAGAGGCCCAGCCAGATCGCCATCGAGACGCTCACGAAGAATTATCCAACGTCGTTATCCATTCCCGAATTGTGCGAAGCGATCGAAACTGGAACACAGACCGAAGCCGTACCGAGCCGGCTGGAGCCAATTCAGCTCGCTACTGTTCTGATGCAGTGGGCGCTTGCTGGATACATTGAGTTTCGTTTCTTGCCTGATCGGATGAGAGTCCGAGACTACTCCAGGCCACGCATGTCGTCCTGGGCAAGAAGCCAAGCACGAGCCGGGCAACTGGTTACCAATCTGCGTCACGAAGGCATCGCGCTCACGGAGGTCCACCGTTTCGTCGTTCCGCTCCTGGATGGAACTCGCGATATGGAGAGTGTTGCTCGGGAGGTGGAGTTGTTAACGAAGTCGGGTGTCTTCCAACTCGAGTCTGAAAACAAGGAAATTTCTTGGCATTCGAAAGAGACACCGCGTATCATTGCACAGCAACTGGTGGCGCAAATAGCCGAGAAGAGTTTGATCCTCGCTGATTCTTAACGCTTGCGCCGAATTCGGTACAACGATTTTTCATTCGGAGGGAGCGACGATGACGAGAACCAATTCGGTTAATGGCTTGGTCAATCTATTGGTCGGTGGAGCTGTGTTGGTTGCGATCGCATGGTGGATGGTTCGCAAACCGAGCTTGGATATCGACCCGCCGCAGGATGAGTGGTTCCAAACCGAGGTGGTTCGCCAATCACAGCCAGTCCTGGTCAAGTTCGGTGCCACATGGTGCGGTCCCTGCAGATCGACCGACAAGGCATTGGAGGAGTACCGTGAATCGAATGCGTCACCGATCCCCATCGTTCATATCGACGTCGATCAACGCCCCCAGCTGGCATCGCATTACCGGGTTCGCGCCATTCCTCGCATGTTCATCTTTCATCATGGACGTATGTTGGATGATCAATCCGGCGGAATGGATGCCAAGGCGATTGAGCGCTGGGTCGCCTCATCGGCACAACTATCGAGCAAAGATCATTAGATAGCCGATTCCAAAGATCGCAGCGTCGACGAACGCATGGCTTATCCAACCCGGCACCAAACTCTGCGCTCGATGGTAAGTGTAGGCCCAGATCGCACCCCCCATCGCAACTCCCAACGAAAACAGATAGGTCACGACGGAGTCATAGCCAAAGAACTTCGCCAGAACGATGACATGGTGTGACATGAATCCCAGGCTAGATAGAACGATGGCCGGATTGACCGCAATGTATTCTCGCAATCCGCGAAATACGAAGCCTCTCCAATAGAGTTCCTCCAATCCGGAGTGAAAGATCGAATAGAACAAAGCGATTGCAAGCAGGACGATGGGTGAGTCCGCACCCAGCGTCGCCAACTTTTCTTGTGCCGTCGCTTTGGCTGGTTCCATGACACCGTACGGGTTCAATATCCAATGAAATGC
>JBEBHM010001076.1:0-2387 GCA_040080875.1 Pirellula sp. | reverse complement strand
AATCAACACAATCGTCGACGGATTGTCATCAAGTGCTTGAATGGTTTGTAATGCACGGATCGCGCTCCTACAGTCGGGCGCAACTGATTCCAAATCAAAGCGACCACGTACTCGAATGTTGAGTTGTCTGCTCAAATGCGGAATTTCAGCCCACGTTAGGTTTCGACCGCCAAGTTCTCTCTTCCAAGTACGTTGATAGGCCAGAAGTGATTCGTCTTCGGCCAGCCAATCAATCCGATCTCGAAGAACTCGATCAGCCAATTCGCACCCGATTTCCGCGTCAGCCTGATCCTCATAGACAATAAAAAATGAGAGCATCCTATCGTCCGTTCCTCTCTGTAATCCAGTTTTCTCCAAAAAGACTCCACATTTCACCTGGAGCCATCTCTTCCTTCCACTTTTCGAATTTTTTGTTTTCCGACAGCATTGCGCACTCCGTAGCACCATCATTTCCAAGTGCAACCAATCGCACTTCGTTTACATTCAAACTATCCAGCAGATAAGGAGAGTGACACGTTGCAAATATTTGCAGTTCTGGATGGATTTCAAGGATCTCACGGAAAATAGCCACCAAACCTTGTTGAGCGGTAGGATGAAAACCATGCTCCAAATCATCGATCAAGAGCAATTCGGGTGAAGCAGGTCCCAATGCAAGAGTTAGGTACGCAAGGGCCAAAAGAGTACCCTCGCTACACGCAGACGCTTCGACTCCCTTCGCGTGCGTAAAGTCGATTAGAAATCTAGTCCCAGTGTATTTGCGACGCGACGTTCGTCGGACACCATCATCGCCAAAACGTACCAACTCCGTCTCGTTCTTAAGGACTGGTGTCTTACGAAAACGTACCTTTATGAAATGCGGTACCATTCGTTGCATGTACTCGGCGATCCGTTCAAAGCAATGTTCGTCTTCTTGCGATAGCACTTCCAACACCGATGCGAGGTTTGAGCCGGATGCGTTTAAGATCGGTGATGGATTCTCCATGTAGGAAGGGCTTGAAAGTGCGGTAGCTCGAAATGCTACCAACGAACCTCTTCCAATTGACTGCTTCACTTCTTCGATTTGTGTTGGCGTCGTTCCAGAATCGCCTTGCGACGCCGCTTCAACGGTCCAATTGAAACCCCAATTTGTAGCCCTTAGCTGCGTTGCAGATGGAGCTTCGCTATCCTGTGCCAAGTGCAGAGTCGCAAATCCAATATCGGTATAGCATCCCAAAAATAACGATCCAGGCTTTGCATTTCGGTTCACCAAAATCTCTGGTGCGAACTCTCTTCGAAAGATGGACGCTGGACCCAATCTTGCGGATTCTGCTAAGCAGTAGATGCCTTGGAGTATGCTTGTTTTTCCAGAAGCATTCGCCCCAACGAATACGTTCAGGCGTTCTAGGTGCTGAAGTTCTAAAGCACGAAGACTCTTGAAATTCTCGAACTTAACTTTTTCAATCATGCCAGTTGGCTCGCTTCACAAACGTGACTTGGTAATTCCTGCTTATCGATGTCCCAACGCGATTCGAATCGCAATTGCTATTTGGGTGCCTTTTGCTCATTCGTTAAGTGTACATCATTGACTCTCTCGCCCGTGAATTCGCCGTCTTTCCAGAACCAAGGGTATTGGTCTGCTGGGCGATTGGGTTCTTTGCCTCGGTCTTTGGTCCACTTAATGTTTGGATTCTTGCGAAGAACACCTGCCTCAACGAATGGGCGGATGTTCATTCGGACACCATCGTTTAGATCGGGATGCCAACCAATGGCCTGTTGCGAAAGCGGCTTCCAACGCACGAAAATGTCGTAGGGCGGTGCGCCGTTAATAATCAGCTTCAGTTTTTCCTGTAATTCCTGAGCTGCCTTCAATCGCAAATCGGCTCCAGGCCGGTTAGCAGCGGCATCGTTTTTCTGAATGGTGATCCAGTCGCCGAGGTAGGAATAAGTCAGATTCTCGAACGCCTTGTGGTCCAATTTGTGATAGTTCACCAGACAAGAAAAACCGTCTTTACGTCCGTCCCAAATGTTCCAGATGAAAGGTCGATTATGGAACAGCTTGGTATGCTGTTCGAAGAAAGCGTTGCGGAGCCAATCTTCGAGCATAGTGCCCGGCTTATTTCCCGCAGCGACAAGTAGTTTGTCGACTAATGCATTGTTCCAGTTAGCTCCATAGCTGGCTTGGAGCAATTCGAGCAAGCGTTCGGAAGCGGGTTGTTCACCCCGAACTGCTGAGATGCAAACGATACCATCGTCATCGGCAAGTTTTTCCAGACCATCCAGATCGAGGGCTGGGCAATCAGGAAAGCTGGCGCCTGTCTGTCGCGGCCACTTGTACCCGAGCAACCGAGCAACAGCAACGTGCAGCGGTTGGTCGGCTCCGACAGGGTGGCCGTCAAACAACCATTGTG
>JBEBHM010000334.1:0-9090 GCA_040080875.1 Pirellula sp. | reverse complement strand
GAAGTGGCTGCAACAGTCGCATTCCGCATCGTTTGCTGAATGAATCTCTTCAGCTGGAGTGTTTCTGGTGGGGACGGTTCTGTTTCCGTTGCGAACTTCAGAGGCGTCTTTAGCCGTAGATCGGCTAAATTAGACAGCGTGATTGCGGTGGATCGGCGGCTACGAATTGCTAACGGTTGACTTTCGTCACCAAGCAAAATCATTGGTGGATCATCGCCCACGGAGGAATTCGGGGCGTCAGTCGCCGCGTCCATGGCTCGTCCGATCCAGCCATGTGTGCGCCGGGTATCTTCATCCCCGATTTGTGCTGAGTGCCAGATCGCCATGCTCGCATCGTGCGATCGACTTGGGTTGGGACAACCAACCCCTTGGACGATCGTTAGCTTCCCGTCCTCAAGTAGATCTGCAGCCGACCGCATGGATGGATGCAACGCTAGCGAGTCACTGATCTTGATCAATCGCTCGGTGGGCAGAAATAGTTTCTGTCTGTGTTTGGCGTAGCCCTCGTCCTCAAACGGCACTAGCGTGTTGATACCGTCGTTGCCGCCGCTCATCTGCACGACCACCAGCACCCGTTCGTCGGCATCTGAGGAAGCTGCTTCGGCGGCCTCTGCGCCTCGATACAGTAGGGACATTCGGATTTGGCGTCTTTGGCGTTGGTTCTGAAACTGCCGCGACTGCGATCTTCAACCAACCGTTCCCTGACGCTTGAATCAAAGCCGAGGTCACAGGGCTGACCAACAAAACTGCCAATCCGAAGCAAAGCACCCAGTAGCGCATGGCTGCAGCTCTGCGAAGCAATTGCGAGACGAGAAGTGCCATGGCAGCCAACACCGTTGCATGAATGACAACGTTCAGTCCCCACAGGGACGCTTGGTCCGATATACCCAATGCTTGCAGCACACTCATGATCGATCCCCTTTTTTCTTAGGCACCTTTGTCGTTGCTTTAGGATTTTCTTTGGAATCGGCCGCATCGATCATGCTCCGAATTCGGTCCGCTTCCTCGGGTGACAGTCCGCGATACTCCATCAATGCGGTTACCATTTCTTCTGGTGAACCCGCAAACAACCGATCGATCATTTGAACCACTTTGGCTCCGAGCGACGCGGCCCGCGGTCGATTGGCCGAATACCAAAACGTTCGTCCTTCTTCGCGGTGCTTGAGCCACCCGCGTTCTTCGAGTCGCACGATCATGGTTGACGGCGACACAGTTGGGACGCGTTCAATTACTGATCATGCAGGTTCTGTGGGATCGCGGGCGGGCAACGGCTCGCGAGATTACCGACCAAATCAACCAAGCAGAGCCGATCGCACATAGTACGGTGCAGACTCTTTTGCGCGACTTGGAAGAAAAGGGGGCTGCCGATCACGAAACCGTGGAACGCACCTTTGTTTTCTTTCCGCTGGTCAAGGAAAGCGAGTTCAAGCAGTCCGCGACACGGGATCTCTTGCAACGCGTGTTTGGCGGGAGCGTCCAAGGCCTCGTTTCGCACCTACTTGAAAGCGAAGAAGTCTCGACCGCCGAACTTGCTGAACTTCGCAAGTTGTTCAACCGCCAACAACAAAAGAATAAGGGGTGAGCCATGAGCTTTGCTGATTTGATTGATGCCATTTGGCAGTTCGCCATGTTGATGCTCGTTCAGTCGACGCTATTGATCGCTGGAGTCTTGATTGCAATGAAGCTGGTTCGAGTTTGCGATGCGGCGATTCAGTCCGTAGTTTATCGTAGCACATTGTTCGCTGTGTTGATTGCACCCTTCGTCACTTTTGCCATGATGCACCATGAGATTCGTGGGTTGTGGCCAAGTCGTTGGAGCTCACGACCCATAACGATGTCGCTTGAATCAGCCGTCAATTTGCAACAGACGAACGACTTGGTTCGAGTTGACGACGAGCCGTTCGCGTTGGTCGAAGCAGAGCGCGTCACGGTGGCATCACCAACAATAGAAGTGGAGGTGCAGCCATCGAGCGCCCCAGCGATTCTCGGTGCTCTCGAAATACCGTCCGCGTCGAGAGGCACACGCGAACTCAACCTCTGGGGCATTGCGAAAACAGCCGTTTGCTTTGCTTGGTTTACCGTTTCGCTTGTGTTATTGATTCGCCACTGGCGAGCGCAACAGTCTCTAAGGAAGGCGTTATCGAATGCGGTCCCGGTCGATCCATCCATTCAAACGCTCTGTGATGAACTGGCGAGCGAGCTAAGGGTTCATTCTCCTCGCGTGGTTTGCAGTCCGTATTTCACCAGTCCATTTTTGTCGGGCGTTTTGGAGCCGGTCGTGCATCTTTCCAGCGATGATACTGGCGTGGTTTGTGAAGATGCGGGAGCTGGCTTGCGCGAAATTCTGATTCATGAACTGGCGCACTTGAAACGAGGCGATTTGTTGGTGCGATTGCTGAACCGCATCGTCCTAGCGTTGTTTTTCTTCCAGCCGCTTCTTTGGCGATTGGTCAACTGGATTGAAAATAGTGCTGAGGACGTTTGCGATGACTATGCGATGAGTTTTGGCGCACGTCGTGATCGCTACGCGGGGCGTCTGGTCGATTTGGCGGAGCGCTGTGATTTTCCGCTCAGTTCAGCCGTCGGAATCGCCTCGGGTAAAAGCATGTTGACGCATCGTGTCCGGCGCATCATGGATAGCAGCCGAAACTTGTCGTTGAGAGTCCGTCGCCGTGTCCTGATTGTTAGCGGACTCGTCACCCTGTTTGCCGTAATCTGCGTTGGCATGTTGCTGACTCCCGCAGGCGCTTTGACTGCGCAAACACCCGCGACCCCGACCGCGCCCGAGCCACCATCTGCAGCGATTTCACAGAACGCAATCGCGGCGCAGAACCCGAGGGTAGTGCCGGCGACAGCGAAAGCGTGGCCGCAAGATGTCATTCGGGGTACCACCATGGGGCAATCGGGACCACTTGCGGGTGCCGAAGTCTATTGGTGGCGCAGTCGAGTGTACGACTTTGAGCCCATGGATCCGGTCCGCGTCGTGACGGATAAGAAAGGCAAATTTGAATTGCAACGAACGCCACCAAGTCCGAAGGATCCAGCAATTTGGGACATGCGAGAGCAAATGGTGGTTCGTGCAAAAGGGCGTGCTTTCGAGCAAACTTGGCCACTAAAGTTCGGAGCTTCGGTGCCCTTCGATCCGGACTGGCCAGGAAAATACGATCAACCGAGCGAACCGGTCGTGCTTGCTGCCGAAGGTCCATCCATTACTGGACGGTTAGTTGATATTGAAGGTCAGCTCATTGCGAATGCCAGTGTTCGCATCCGCTGCTTTACGAAAAAATGGTTCAAGAAAAATGGAGGTCTGGTTAGTTCCCGTCCGATTGATCCGGAGCCGGACACACAGGCAGATCTTATTCGTAATGTCGCCAGCTTGGTCAATAGTATCGAGCAAGTGCCTCTTCGGCATGCGCTTCCGATGGCCAAGACGGATGCAGATGGACGATTTCGACTTGCGGAGTTGCCTAGCGATTGTTTGTTTGAACTGCTAATTGAACGCAAGGGAATCCAGTCGACGAACTTAGTTGTTCAAAATTATGGCGTCAACGAGATTGTGATAGTCCCACCAGCCGAAGGTTTCGAGCACAACCCACCTACGAAAGTTTATCCCACTACGTTTCAGGCAGTGATTGGGCCTTCGGTCTCGGTCGTGGGAACCGTGACCGACGCGGAAACCGGGAATCCGATTGTCGGCGCGATGGTGCAAACCAACTTTGTGGCAGGCGAACGTATGATGAGTGCTCGCGAGCGTCAACATTTGAGCGCTCGAACCGATGATCGTGGACGCTATCGAATCAACGGACTTCCCGTCGGAGGGACCAAGGTGGTCGTCTTCGCGACCGGCGATGCACCCTACATGCCCCTTCGCGGTGATGTCGATACGGCAAATGGCAAGGATATTGTCGATGGGAAACATACCTTGGACTTTCGACTCATGAAAGGAATTTGGGCCGAGGGCCGGGTCTTCGAGCCCGATACCAACGAACCGTTCCAAGGCGAAATCTCATACTTTTGGTTCCAAAATCGCGAATTGGAGTCGACTTATCCGGGTAGCTTGTTCCCTTCTCCTGACGGTCACTACTTCACGGATTCGGACGGTCGCTATCGCATTCCGGTATTGCAAACACCCGGTGTGATCGCGTTTAGTACCGGCAATCGAGACCACAAACGCATGGCCGTCTACTCGCGTGGTTACGGCGAATTTGAGCTCGCCAAGTATCGCGACCCAAGTGGGAATTACCCTCATTACAACACCCTGCCTTCTTTCATCATGCCTGGCAACTACAACCGGCTCGCCCTCATCGACCCCAATCCGAACGAAGGGATCGTGAGAGTGGACATGCCACTTGGAAAGAGCAAGCCGATTCCGGTTGCCATTCTTAATTCTGATGGGACGCCCGCGACCAACAAAATGGAGATCTATGGTGGAAACGAACGGTGGGGATGGCAAGACCAGTCGGCGCAGAACTTCGTAGTCGAGGATCTCTTGACAGATCAACGTCGCAAAGTGTTCGCTTTTGATCGGGCTCGCAATCTGGTCGGTGGCACCATTGTCGATCATAGCGAAGGGAAGCGATTTGAAATCAAACTCGCACCAGCAGGCAGCGTCCGTGGCCGACTTCTTGACAGCGATCGACAACCCATCACCAAAGCCGCGATAACCTTTGAATATGGCGACTTTCAAGGAGACCAAACGACGGGCACGTGGCCGAATCAAGTTGGAAAGCTTTACAGGCCCAATGATTTGACAGTAGACGATGACGGGCGCTTCGAAGTGCTAGGACTTTCGTCGCAGTGGAAATACTCTGCGCGCGTGGAGAGCCAGGATGAAAAGACCATGCGTCGTGCGATCGGTCGTGCCTTCCGCGAATTAACAATCAGCCCCGGCGAAACTCGAGATCTCGGCGATATCGTGATCAAGGTTGAATAACTATGCTAAACGCAACCTTGCCCTGATCTTCTCGTAATTTTGCTTGGGCACCTTTTTGTATTTGAGGAACTCGCCATCGACGGCGGCCTGAGTATCTTCGTCGAACCAAGGATGGCGTTCGGCTTGGTGATCCAACAAGCGAGAAAAAACTCGGTGCGAACCCGCAACAATGGCCCATCCGGCAGGCGAGTTGTTATGAATCTTTCCCGATCGCAAATTGATATCGGCGCCCAACGCAATGAGTTTCGCTGCAACTGGGTCATGGTCATGCCATGCTGCGATATGAAGCGGAGCTGCATCGTCGTATCCGCCACGAGCATTCAAGTCGGCGCCGGCTTCGCTAAGAATGTCCACCATTTCTGGACGATTGCTGCGAGCCGCAGCATGCATGGCTGTAGCGTTCTTGCCAAGAACAAATATCAACATGTTGTCGGCATGATGCTCTGGCGCTCGAGGAAATTTTTTTTGATCGACTCGCTCATGGACGACGCTCGCATCCGTTCCAATCAATTCAAGAACGGTATCAACATCTCCGGCCATGGTTGCTGTGAAGATATCAGCTTCGGCGCCTTGTGAAAACAGGAAACGGACAACTTCAGGCCGTACATGCGCGCGATACTCAACGGCAGTGCTGTAATGATCGACGCATCTGGCACCGATATCGGCCCCGCGCTCCAACAGCAATTTGGCCGCTTCGACCGCACCTGCAAAATGAAGCGGCAGGCAACCGTCACCGCCTCGCTCATGGACCCGCGACGAGTCTTCATCGAGCAGTTTCCGCAGTTCGTCTATTCGTCCAAGAGCAGCAGCCGTATGTACATCCAGCGTAGCACCGTTGCTCAGCAGGAATTCGGCAAGTTGGTCATTGCCACAGTGGATCGCACAATGCAGCGGGCTCCAAGGGCCAGCCCGCCAATTACTGCGCTGGTTTACGTCTGCTCCCAAATCGATCAGCAACCGAATCATGTCGCGATCAAAGTCGACAGAGTCGGTGAACGCGATGGTCGTGATAGGCGTCGCTCCAAAACTGCGATCATCGTACGCTTGCAGCAGCTCGGCATTTGCTTCTGCCAGTCTACGCACGTCATCAAGACGACCGCACCGAACTGCATCAAAGAAGTCGCATTCTTCAGAATGATTGGTCGATGTCATGTTTTATTGTTTTCGCTGTCGGTATACCCATTGCAGTTGTAAGTCGGAGGTTTGATTTTGTTTTCGCTCCTTGAACAAATATCGCTGCTGTTCTCTTCATTGATATGGCTCCTTTACGGCAGGTTGTCGAGGTGAGGGAAGCCGAATACGCACAACCACACCATCAGCGGAAGTGCGATGCCAATCGATGCGGCAAAACTCGGTGCCTTTAACCGATGAAGAAGCCATGCAGCGACAACCATGCCTCCCACCATGGCCGCGTTGACAGAAGCAACGCCAGCAGTATACGAAAAGGACCACTGCTTGACACCCATGTTCCAGAAAAGCGCGAAGTGCAGCAATGATCCGGCGATTGCCAGGAGCAGGAGGATACGAAGCCGAGCGGGTACGCCATGTCCCGTACTGAAAATCGAAGGAAGGCAAACCGCGATAAACACTAGGACCGGAAGGCCAAGCGTCAGAACCATGGACTGCCAATACATACCGGTGATTGCGAAGTAGATCGATGTGGGAGACCAGATGCTCCGGCCGTCGCCAGCCACCAACAGCAGCAGGACTGTCACCGCCAACACACCGCAATGACGAGAAGAGTGGCCGATCTACGAAGGACGACACTGCGCGGCGGCGTGCTGAGGTTTGTGCGATCGGCCATGTACGCTTCGATCACAAACGCGGAGGGAATCGCGATGAGAGGCAACACGACGTAGGGGTTTGCAATCATGACCACACCTGTGGATTGCCAGAAACGCCGACCAGGCAGCGACGTCCGCCGGGTCTTTCACGCGTAAAATCAGGCTTTCGCTCGTTTCCGGCCAATCGTCTATCTGATCTCCATAAGAGAATAATCCACGATCTGCGGGAATCTTTCATAGGGCTGCGGATTTTCAGAAGTTTTCGTTCAACAACATTGCAACTGCATGACTAACTAAATACTCCTCTACTTCACCCAGCCAGCTTGGAGGAATGCTAACGTTCGCGCGACCTACGAGTGACTAGCCGGAAAGTCGCTTTAGTTCCGTGGCCTGTCCAGCGATCTGGCAATACTGTTGAGCTACAATGTCGATCAGTAGTTTCGCTCAGCAATTCCAACAACATGATCCAACATGGGGTTTTAGACATGGATATGAAATTAAAGTCAGTTCGCCTCACCATTGCCGCGCTCGCGGTGATGGGAGCTATTCCTAGTTACGCAATGGCGCAGATGCCGACGCACCGTGATGTCGCGTATGATAACGACCATGCGTCGCAATGCGTAGACGTTTATCTGGCAAAGTCAGACAAGCCCACGCCAGCGGTAATCTATATCCACGGTGGTGGCTGGCGAGGCGGTTCAAAAAAGGTTGTGCCGGGCTGGCTGTTACGATTCGTCAACGAAGGCAAACTTTCGGTCGTTGCCGTGGAATATCGATTCACCGATGTCGCTACTCATCCGGCTCAGGTCAATGATTGTTTGCGATCGATTCAGTTTGTTCGACAAAACGCGGAGAAATGGAACATTGACTCTAAAAGGCTAGGTGTCACTGGCGGTTCTGCTGGCGGCCATTTATCCGCCTACATTGCCTTGCATGATGATGTTGCCAAAGCCACATCGGACGATCCGGTGGAAAAGCAATCCTCACGGGTTGCCTGCGCCGTAAGTTTCGCGGGCCCAACGGATTGGACACTCTTAAGCAGCATCGAACATGGACATCCGGCTTATCGTCAGTTGATCGGCTACCAACCCGGAACTCCGGCCGCCGAACTAAAAGCGGAACTTGTCAAAGATGTTTCACCCATTTCATTTGTCAGCAAGGATGACCCACCGATCATGCAGGTCCACGGAGACAAAGACGACATCGTTCCGCTGCAACACGCATCGAAACTTCATGAGCAACTACAATCCACGGGTGTGAAGTCAGAACTAGTTGTCATTCCCGATGGCAACCACGGCGTCGCTGGCGCTGGTGATCAAGTCGCCAAACGTGCGACCGAATTCGTGCAGCACTATCTTCTGGCTCCATAGCACACCTCGGCGACTGAGCGGCAGCATGCGCGTTGGACGATTCGTCCAACATTGATCCAATTTCCGAAATTCAAAATCTAGAAGAAGCATCCGTATGAAGACAAGTTTGCATTGTTCTCTGACATCGCATCGTTTGATACGACTTATTTGTGCGATGGTATGCGCATTCGTTGCGGTTCCTGTATTGGCTGAGGACGCAACAGATGTGACTGCTAAAGTCGCAGCGGCGGTCAAGGAAAACAAGCTTTCGATTCAGGCGAGCAACGACACGTTTGGCGATACAGCTCCGGGCATTCCCAAGAAGCTCACCATTGAGTATCGCGTTGGCGAAGAGAAACTAAAACGGGAGGTTGGCGAAAACGGGAGAATCGAGATCGCAGCCCCAGCGGGCCAGAAGCTGGTGATAACCAAAGCTGTCTACGGACCGGCGGACGGGTCTAAACCTGTCAACCTCGAAGACGCAGCTGAAGTTCTGCAAACGCTTGTTGGCTTTACGGTCGAACATGTTCTCAGCGCCGACGCAAAGACGAACGGCTCGTGGATTTGCATGGCCAATGATCCAAAAGGTCGGCTGTTGCTCGGCGGTCAAAGTGGCCAGCCAATCACGCGTGTGACGCTAGAAAATGGCAAGGTCGTCAAGCAGGAGATCATGAGCATCCCCGTGAGCGAAACGATGGGCATGTTGTACGTCGGCGACGTGCTGTACATCAGTGGCAAAGGCAAACGCGGCTTCGCGCTGTATCGCTGCAAGGACACCAAGGGTGACGACAGCTACGACGATGTGGAATTTCTTCGCGAGTGGCAGGGCGGTTCGGGCGAGCATGGCTCACACGGTCTGGTGCTCGGTCCCGACAAGATGCTTTACGCGGTGTGTGGAAATTTTACAGGCGTTCCGAAAGACCTAGTGAGCAGTTCACCGCATCGTAGTTATGCGGATGACTTAGCGTTGCCGCGAATGGAAGATGGGAATGGGTTCGGAGCGGGTGCCCACCCGCCGGGCGGT
>JBEBHM010000333.1:0-9100 GCA_040080875.1 Pirellula sp. | reverse complement strand
CTGCCGGAAACAGGTGACTTTACGTTTGAGTTCAAGATCGAAGTTCGGCCTGAATTCGATACGCCGACTTGGCAGGGACTGGAGTTGGAAAAGTCGATTTTCGAGCTTACCGACACGGAAGTTGATCACCAATTGTCCAGGACTCTGGAGCGAATCACTCCAGGCGAAGCTTGCGACAGTGAGGCGACTCTCGGTGATCGTTTGGTGATCAATGCCAGTTTCAAATGCGACGGTCGGCAAATCAGCAAGATCGAAGAAGAGGTAGTCACCCTTCGAAAGCGACTTAGCTTGGCGGACTGTATCATCGAGAATTTCGGTGAATTAGCTGTTGGGGCCAAGGAAGGGGACCAATTGACTACGACGGTAAAAGTTTTAGAGACATCCTTGAACGAATCGTTTCGCGGAGTCAATGTCGACGTCGAATTCGAAATCATTGAAATTCGCCGTGTGAACGTTGATACGCTGAGTGCATCAACACTGTTGTCAGTCGGGTTCGAAAACGTTGGAGAGTTGCGAGATTTTGTTCGTGAGGAATTGAAGAAGCAAGCCGAATATCACCAGCACCAGCTTTTGCGCACTCAAATCACTAAGAAGTTGACTGAGAACGCGAATTGGGAATTGCCGCCAGCATTGGTTCGCAAGCAAGCCGAACGTGAATTGCAGCGCAGAGTGCTTGACCTGCGTCGCAATGGATTCACCGACGAGCAAATACGTTCCGTGATCAATGGCATGCGTCGCAACGCCGAGGAAATGACGCAAAGCGCACTGCGTGAGCATTTTGTGCTTGAGAAAATCGCAGAATCGCTTTCGATCGAGCCTAGCGAGAAAGAATACGACGACGAGATCGCGGCGATTGCAGATCAAAGCGACCTTTCCACGCGACAAGTGCGGGCAAAACTCGAACGAACTGGTCAAATGGATGCGCTTCGAAACCAGATCTTGGAGCGTACGGTGATTGACCGAATCGTCGAGGCTGGAAAAATCAAGGAAATCAAAGGTGATTCGATTCTCAAAGCGGATCCCGATGAATTCGCAATCGAGTTTCTTGTAGCTCCCGTTTCTCAGTCGCTTCCCGAAGCAAAGTACGATGAGCAAGCTGCGGACGGCAGCAAAGAAGAAGCCGTGAAACCTACGTAATGGATTTTCGAACGCGAGCGCCGCTTGAAAATCTTATGCGCCGAGCGGTGCTATTGCGTCGCGTTCGCGAATTCTTTGATCAGCGTGGGTTCACAGAAGTGCAGACGCCGGTGCTGTCCAAATCCACGGTCATCGATCGGCACTTGGACCCCATTCAGGTTTCAATGCAAGTGGCAGGCGACGATTGCAAAACTTGGTATTTGCAAACATCGCCAGAGCAGTCGATGAAACGATTGCTCGCAAGTGGGATGGGGAGTATCTACCAGGTTGGGCCAGTCTTTCGCGGCAACGAAAGAGGGCGATTTCATAATCCCGAATTCACGATGGTCGAATGGTATGATGTAGGGGCGGATTTCGGTCAGGGCCTGCAATTGCTAGATGAATTGCTGCAGGAAGTTTTAGGGGTAAGATCCGCCAGGCGAGTCCGATTTGGTGACGTTTTCCAAGCGGCAACTGGGTTGGAGTTGTTTTCAATTCAATCCGAAGAATTGAGTCGATGGTGTGTGCAAGAAGGGCTCGTCGAAAATACGCAATGGACCAGGGATTGGGATGATTGGGTGAATCTTGTTTTCTCGGAGCGCGTACAACCCAAACTGGGTTTGGATGGTCCAGTGTTGGTGACGCATTTTCCGGCGTCTCAAGCGGCGCTTGCCAGAGTGAGCGATTCCGATCCTAGGACGGCGGAACGTTACGAAGCGTTTTATAGGGGAATTGAACTGGCCAACGGCTACCACGAATTGCTGGACGCAGATGAGTTACTTGGGCGAGCACAATTGGCTAATCAACAACGAGTTTCCGATGGTAAGCAAGCGTTGCCGCTCCAAAATCGATTGTTGGAAGCAATGCGTTTCGGGATCCCAGATGCGTGTGGATGTGCTCTTGGATTCGATCGTATCGTGATGCTTGATTGCAATGCGACGTCGTTGGATGAGGTGCTTGCGTTCTGCGCCGACAACGCCTAGCTTTAGGTCGCGTGCATCATGGTGCGACGAGACGCAGCATGGATGTTTTGAGTGTTTTGAAAGCGAGATCATGGCAAGTAGCGTTCAACAGCTGACTGATAAATTCCCAATACGCGGGGTGCGATTTGACGAGGGGCAAGGTGGGTTGATGCGAGTCGGCATTTCGACACCGGTCGTCAGTGGCGAAGTGTATTTGCATGGAGCACATGTATCGGGATTTCAACCGAAAGGCCAACAGCCGGTTCTCTGGATGAGTGGACATTCGTATTTTGCGAGAGGAAAGCCGATACGTGGTGGAGTCCCGATTTGCTTTCCTTGGTTTGGGCCACATCCGTTGGATGCGAGTCAGCCAAGCCATGGCTTCGCACGTCTTGCCGAGTGGGAACTGACCATGTGTGGCATGACAAGCAATGGCGGGATTTCTATGGAACTCACCACAAACATTCAAGAGTTCCTGCTTACATACCAAATCGAATTTGGACCAAGTCTCCGCATGGGGCTGAGCGTCGAGTTGCCTTGTAGCGTAGGTTCTCCCCAACGCTACGAAGACGCATTGCATACGTATCTCCATGTAGGAGACATTCGGAAGGTATCGATATTGGGACTGCAATCGAGCGAATATTTAGACAAAGTAGGGGAGTTCATTGTGCGTGGCGCTACCGGTTCTCCAGTTAGCTTCCATGGTGAGACCGATCGAGTTTACCAAAATACAACAAGCGTTTGCACGCTGGAGGATGAGGTCCTCAAGCGGAGCATCACACTCCGTAAGACTGGTTCGTTATCGACCGTCGTATGGAATCCGTGGTCGGACAAGAGTAAGCGAATGCCGGATTTTGGCGATGATGAGTGGCCCGGAATGGTCTGCATCGAAACAGCCAATGTGGGCGAAAATGCAATCCAGTTGACGCCTGGTCAAACGCACAAGTCACAAGTAGAAATCTCGGTTAGCTGTTGACTTGTTGCCAATCGACATCGACTCGTGCAAGTAGACGGTGCGATAGTTGCCAAATATCGGACGAGGGCATCCAAACTCGATCCATAATATCCTTCAGGATTAAGCGTTCTCCGATGCAGACGATGGAGCTCATTTTGCATTGCTCGTTTTCGACTACCGCAATTTGCTTTTCGGATAATTCCCGCATTTGCATAGGTTCAAGTTGTGCCTTCAACCAAGCTGGCATAACAATGGCGCTTCGAACGGCCCCACCAAACTCAACTAAGTAGGGTCGGGATGCCTCGATCTCATGAACCAAGGAGACTTGGCCGTTTGACTGCACGATACCCCTGGTAAGACTGCTGCCGGTTGAGGAAGATTTTCGGGGAGTAACTTCTGTGTTGGGCGGCAAGGATCCTAGTTCTGTTTCCGGCGAAAGTGCTACGGTTGCGTTTGCCATGGAACGAGAAGTTGGACTTGAATTCTCTGTCTCGTGAACCAATCGATCAAAAATGTTGTCGAGGGAAATTGGTTCCAAGTCTGGATTGTGAAACGACGTCGAACAGTCGAAGTCCACTCCGAAGCCACTTGCGAGGCGGCAACTTGCCAACTCCAATAGCGACTTTCTGGCTTTCTTCGTGATCGCATCGTCTTGTTCGCAACGAGCTAACGACATCAAGGCTGATTGGGAACTTGACGAATTATCCCATGGGATTCCAAGTCGTTTTGCGAGTTCCATTCCCCAGTCGCACAAATCCTTATTTAAGTACACACATTCCTTGGCCCACAAATCTTCCAGAAAGGACATATGTTCTGCGAGTCGCGACAACATCCTTTCTGCCATGGAATGAAATCGGGCTTCCAATGCGGTTGCGTGCAACTGGTTATCAAGTTCAGGACTAGATTTGAGCGAGCCATTGTAAAGTTGCTCCAGAATTGCATCATGTTTTTCTGAAAGTTTTTCGGCGACGACACGAAGCGAATTTGCATTCACGCCAAACTTGACGGAGACCAACCGAAGGAGTTGTCTCAAATTGGCAAAAGAAACTGGATTCGCTATCCATTTGCCAACGATCCAATCGACAAGTTTCGCGCGGGTTGTCACGACCAAGTCCGCGACAAGGCGATTTGCATGCGTGGACTCTAATGCGAGTTGTTCGCAAATTACGAGAAGTTCCTGTTTTTCGTCAATGGTGAGTATGGATTCTAAATCACGGATCGAACGCTCCTCGAGCGGTTCGGCATTCTCTGATGTGGTTTCGATTTCACGCACCTCGGGCAGTAGGCAAACCATGCATTGGTGAACCCAAGCCTGTGCGGTCCATTGGTTCGAACGAAACATGTCACTGACAAAGAAGTCCATTTGCTCGCTGATCTTCGATTCCGATTGCGAAGCAGAATTTTGGCCCGCTCGGTGATCATTCAATTGTGCCGTTAGGGCGGAAACCCACGGCAAAACAGCTCTCAAACAAATTCGGCTTGCCGTGACTTCAGGTTCCACTTTGGTATTAACTTCGACTTGCCTGGCGTTCATGGTGCTCAACCACGTTGACCATTCGATATCGGTAGCTTCCGTTTGGGATTTTTGATCGGACTCCCACGTGTTCGCAATTCTATCGCCCAATTCGGTTTCTGTGATAGACCATAGATAGTCCGCCGTTTGAGTGATTGCCGCGATCCAATCGGCTTGATTTCCGCATTGCCCTCCGTAAACAAGGACAACGCGATCGAAAGGTGGCTGATTTACCGCGTGGGATGGAGGCAAGTGCTCGATTGCCGGATGGAGACCTTCGGTCTTAAAGTAGTGGTTGATTTCTGTTAGGCAAGCAATGGCGGACGCCGTAGCGAGATCGGTCGATGCCACACCATTGGCTGTCGCACAAGTAATGATGAGCTCGATATTGATTGGCAGTTCGAATTCAGCCGCCAATTGTCGAACCAAAAATCCCACTTCGCAAAACATCGCGCTTCCGGTACCTCCATGTGCCGACCCGACAATCTGAACAGAGATCGCTTCGTGACATTGTTCAGTACCATGACTACGTGCAATTTCGACGATGGTATCCTGGATTGCTTCGAAGACAGCATTTGCGTTGTCGAGAAAAGCCAGCATACCAAGCGGCCGAACGCCTTCGGTTTTTAGCGACCTGGGGATATTATAAACCCATCGTCGACTTATCTGAGAATATGTCGAAGTCGTCAGTGCGCGATAATACTGTGGCGACTTGAGCGGAATATGAACGGTGGAATGATAAGACATTCGCTCGTCGCGGTCAGGCGCGATCGCACGCTGAATTGCTGATTGGTCCGAGTCGAAGAGTAGATACCCGCGATTCTCATTGGTATCAAGTGGCTTATTGGATTCTAGAATTCGACGCCGATAGGCCAGAATTGCGTCGGCCCCGGTCTGACCAATTCCAATTACCAAATTCTTTTTTTGGTAGGTAGATGATGCACCGGCGGATGACGTGCTTGCGTTGTCACCCATTGGATTCATTTCCAAAAGTTCTGGAAGTGTTTCTACGGTTCGAGAAGCTCGGTGAAAACCGCTGGCACTTTCGGTAACTTGGTTTGGGGTGTCTTGCTCCAATCTCGACCGTTTGGCGAAATTTCCAGGCAAGGGGGATTTTTTTTGTTCGAACTTGTTATTCCCTTTGCTAACATGCCGGGGTTTGATGCGAACATCATTTTCCTGGGAGTTCTCGAGCGGACGCTCGTGTTTACCTACGCGCTCGATCGCGGAGATGAACTCTTTGCAATCGCTAAAACGCAGTTGTGGCTTTTTCGCTAACGCTTTGCTGAGGATAGGGCGTTCCAGCAAAGGGACAGCTTCCAAATTGGGAGCTTTGTGCAAATGTTCGTTGGCGAGTTGTGCAGTGGTTCGCCCTCGAAATGGCAGAGTACCCGTCAACAATTCCTGGTATACGATCGCCAAGGAATACTGATCACTAAAGCGGCCTGGTCTCCCGTCAAACATTTCGGGGGCCGCATAGGTTGGTGTTAAACCGCCCATAATCGAGAGAGAATTGGACTGAATGTCCTTGATCAATCCAAAGTCAGCGACCTTGACTCGATCTGCGATGAGTAAGAGGTTGGCAGGTTTTACATCCAAGTGTTGCAGGTCATGCTGTTGGCAAAGAAAATCGAGACCGTCAGCTGCATCTCGCAGATATCCAAGCAATCGGTCACGCGTGATTCCAACAAACCCTTTCGTGCGAAACTCCAAAAATCGCTCGTGCAGTGAGCCTTGGGCGAGCTCCGTAACGATGACGAGTTGCCCATGAATAATCTCGATTCTTTCGAGCGATAGAATGAAGGGATGATTCACCTGCCGAATTCGCTGAAGCGATTTTAATTCGTTGCTGGCACGATCTTCGTCGATATTGCCGTGAACGAACTTGATGGCCTTTTTCAGTCCGCCTGGGGCATCGGCGAGCCAAACTTCACCATAGCCTCCGACGCCGATTTTTTCACGAAGGACGTAGCCCGGGATCGGTTCGAATCCAGCTTGAATGCTTGTTGTTGCTGTTGCAGCCATATTTATCCTCCATGCAACTTAGTCTTGAACCACTTGACTGGGCTGATTAGACGAGATCGGTGAAATGGATGGTGGTCGTTGCACAGGCGGGCAACTTGACGGTGGAGGCATGGGCCGAGACGGAGGAGGCATGGGTCGCATTGAGGGAGCATTGTCTAATGCGGAAGGAGGTCCAGAACTTGATACCGGATGCGTTGCGAATCGTTGCGATGGAGGAGAGGCGCTTGGAGCGAGATTTATTCCGGCGGGTACGGATGGTGGATTTCCGATTATCTCGGTTCGGAGCTGTTGGCTTAGAGGTGTCGACGGAGATGGCAACGGTGCATTCGGTATAGATCGAGCAACCAAGGGATTGCTATATTGCGGAACCTGCCACCCAACCGGTGGCGCATTACTTTCCGCTGACGATTGAAAAATGGGTTGATTGCCAAAATAATTTTTGCACGCGATATCCAATAATTCAGGTCGCAGTTCCGTTCTTTCACTGCGATAGGCGCACAGGCATTTGACTTGATGCAAGAGGTCGCGAGGGTGGCAACGGCGTAGCGGGCGATTGACCGCACGATAATGTCTGGCAATCAATTTTTCGATGACATCGGGGCGCCATGGAACGTCGCTCGCTTCGCATGCGAGTCGAAACAAGTCTGTGTATTCGTCGAGCGATGGGTCCCCGATATTGATCTTAAAGGGAACTCGTCGCAGGAACGCTTCGTCCACCAGGGCCTCGGGTTGAAGATTGGTCGAGAACAAGATTATTTGTTCAAAGGGAACCGTGATCTTTTTTCCGGTTGGGAGATTGAGAAAATCGTGCCGGCTCTCCAGGGGAATAATCCATCGATTGAGTAGCTCGGCCGGAGCTACGCGTTGCCGTCCGAAGTCATCAATGAGAAGGCAGCCACAGTTACTCTTCATCTGCAGTGGGGCTTCGCAAGTGTTGCTTCGCGGGTCATGACGTATCTCAAGACTATCCAGCGTTAGTTCGCCACCAACCACTACGGTTGGGCGTTTTACTCGAATCCATCTGCGATCATGTTCTTGGTCTGCAATGATGCCTGCCTTGGCCGTCGGGGCGCTCGACGGAATATGGTATGAGGCGTCGAATAGCTTAATGATGATTCCATCGTCGATGACTGCGTAAGGGATCCATATCTCCTGCCCTCGGCAAGCGGCAAGACATCTTGCCAGGGTGGTTTTGCCATTTCCAGGAGGTCCATACAAGAAGATCCCCGAGTTGCTATTGATCGCTGGACCAAGAAAGTCCAGCCAAGATGCGTCGTACGTAACATTGTTAAGCGCCGCTTTCAATTCATCGCGCGTAATCGGTTCGAAATTACTGGCTTGGGCTTCGACACTCAGCACATAATCCATCAACGGTACGGGAGCTGGCCCGGTATACGAAGTAGATTTTTGAAGAGTTAGAGCTCGCTTTTGGCCGTTCTCGGTCAAACTGAAATAGAAGTCGTTCAACGGAGCTGGACGTGCGTGCACGATCAGCTGACGGACTCGTAGCTGAGACAGTTGTTGCTCCACGATACGGAATGGTATCCGGACTTTTTCCGTCATTCCACGTCCCGTAATGGTACCGACGGAAAGAAACGTTTGAAGTATCAGTGATTCTAGAACGAGTTCCGAAATGCCGCATTCTTCAAACGACTTTGGCTCAAAGGGCCAAAAGGCATCTTCATTGAGCACCGCCGGAAGCGCGTTTCCGCTGAAGGTGGATGTGTCCTTTATTCCGAATAGTGGTTGCATAGAGTAACCCCGATTGCCGTAGTAATCAAACTGCCTGGTATAACCGCGAACATCGGTTAAATCGATATCTTGGTTCCCTCGCACTTCTGCCAGTGTCGACTCATCGGCAATTATGGGGTGGTTGAAATGAATGCAAATGAAAACAACACCCCGAGAAAAAAAAATGCCTCGACAAAATTTGCTTTTTTCGAATTGCGCACATTCTGTGATCTACATTACTCCGTTGACTTTAAAATCGATCGGGTCAAACGGCGATATGTTACGTGGTAAACTAGATAGATTCGTTTTGATCGCGCACTAAGCTAATGAATAGCGACCTCCTTATGTCCAATCCCATTTCAGCATCGTCGCGTCGGCCTTGTCCGACAGATATGAAAACGGTATGGATTCTTGCGTCGATCAATCAACAAGTCTCGAATGCATTGACGGTTGTCCACCCAGTCCCATTTTCGATAGGACGAAAAGCGGGCTGCAGCTTGCAACTTCCATCGAGGACTGTTTCCAGCCATCATGCAGACCTTACAATACGAGATGGAGTTCTCGTCTTAATCGATAGACAGAGCACGAACGGAACCTTTGTCAACGGTCGTCGAATAACGGACATGATTGCGCTCAAGTCCGACGATATGGTACAGTTCGCCGACATGGCATTTCGAGTTCGGTGCGACGATCACGCGACGGCATCGAATACCGTAGCGGAAGATGTGTGCGACCAAGCCCTGGCACTTGTCCAATTCGATCGACTCATGGAGAAACGGCTTGTAACTCCGTTTTTTC
>JBEBHM010000332.1:0-9120 GCA_040080875.1 Pirellula sp. | reverse complement strand
CGCCGCCCTTGCGCACCGTACGCAGCTTTTGCCCCTGCAGGTCGGCCGAGCCGTAGGAATCGTGGCGGAACACCCGGAGCTTGCGGACCGCCGCCTGGCTGACGCGGCTCGCCGAGACGCTGGCGATGCAGCCGTCGGCGAACTCGATGCGCGCGTTGGCGATGTCGATCGCGTCGGTCAGAAAATGGACGGACGAATCGCACATCAGGACTTGCACGCCCCCAGTATGTCGGCTTCGCGCGGCCATGGTCATCTGAGCAATCGCCGTTACGCCAACGCACGGTAAATTCTGCTCAGGGCGATTGACGCAAACCCCTCGATCCGGCGCCTTGCTATTGGGAGTCAATTCCGCCGTGATTTGATAGCACGAGGAATCTTCGTTCCATGGACGGCCGCGACGGTCGATGGGTGTTCCAGCTGGTGTAGGTGCCTGAATCATTTCCAGCATGGCGAACGTATTCGAAGTGCCATCGGCAATATCGCCAAACCTAGCCCCATACGTAAAGTAGAATGGTCCTTTGTTGGACTGAACGGTTAGGAACTGCGACTCTGCTCCCCAGTTCACTCCGTAGTTGCCTTTGTAATCCTGCTGGACGTTGGTCTCCATGCGCTGCGACGTATCGCTAGGACAATGCCAGATCGACATGTACCCGAAGACGATCGCGTAATTGGCTGCCGGTTGGAGGTGCCAGTTCAAATTGTCGTCGTAGTACTTCCCGCGATTGCCTTGTTCGAGAAAGTCGAGCATGTGACGGACAAAAGGAGTCCGTTTGGCGTTCGCCGGATAGTTGCCATTGGTAGGGCTCCGTCCGATCGTTCCATAGGGAAACTTTTTGTGAGCGTCGGAGTAATTGTGCAACGCTATGCCGAGTTGACGAATGTTGTTGCTGCATTGCATTCGCCGGGCTGCTTCGCGGGCTGCTTGAACGGCGGGCAACAACAGTCCCACCAAGATTCCAATGATGGCGATAACAACTAACAATTCCACCAAGGTAAAACCTAACCGTCTAATTTTCATGATGAATACCTGTCAGAAATAACAAATCGGAATTGGGAGGTCCGCTAGATCGCATAAGCGACGGAAAATCCAACCGTAGTTTAGCGATTTCAAAAGGCCATAAGCTATCGGATGTTAAAAATTTCCAATAGGTCGAAGGGCAATCTGAGCCATACCGAAGGCTGGGACCATCAATCGCCTCGTAGGGCTTTGAGAAGCGGCCATTGCATCGCCATGTAGGCGGCTAAAACACTACAGATGAGACCGCTGGCAACCACTGCAAAGAGCATCACCAAGGGCCAGGCCAGGCCAGCAAAAGGCTGGCCGCTAAGAATCGCTGGGAATGTTGCTAGCGCGGCCGAGCCGACTCCGATCCCAATGCCGCGCAGCAATTGCCAGCCGTTTTCCAAAGTGAGCAGCCATACCAGTCGAGCCTTGGTAAACCCAATGGCGCGCATGGCTGCCAATTCCCCGCGACGTTCCATCGCGTTCCGCAACTGAGAGATTCCCAATCCGATCGTCCCCAACAATAATCCCAGCGCTCCCAACACTTGGAAAGCACCGAGGTACGTGTTTTGCACGGCCAGCAACTGCCGCAAGATGTCGTCGCTATACGCCAAACTTAACCCCGAGTCGGACCATCCCTCCTCCAATAGCCCCCGCATAGATTCCATGGTCGCTCGTTGATTGGCGTCGATGGCAGATTCTTCCTTGGATTTGAACAAAAATATTCGATGACCCGTGATGCTAGGAAATAGCTTTTCGAAATTGGATTCGCCGATGATCAAGCTACCTTGGAGGATGGTGTTTTGCAGCACACCGACGGTTTTGAAATGAACGTCACGTCCATCCAATTTGTAGGAAAACCGCTCGCCAGCGTAGCCACCCAAATGCAGTGCCCATAGTGCAGTGTTTTGGTCGAGAATGACAGGCACTGGGGACTCTATGTCGCCTGTCGACTCAGTTTCGAGGAGCGGCCATACCGTGGCATTCGGATCGTACGACGTTGTTGCAAACCACGCGAACGATGATTTTCCCGCTTCATTTCGATCGACCGTGCCTATACGTGAGTCCACTCCCAACACTTGCGGTTCACTGGCTTGGAACAAATTATTGCAACTGGCATCATCTCCACCTCGAACCCGAATGGGAACGACCTCAACGTTGTTCAACGCGTCTCGCTTGGCACCAAGCACCTCACGCTGATACGCAACGTTGGCTAAGTCTTTGTAAATCGGCTGCGTGCTTTTTCCGACAAATGCGAACCTACCCGTACCAAGTTCATTCGGTACGGCTTGGAACAGACTCATCGAAAGAATCAGAAACGAGGCTACAGCCACAAGTCCAATGGCCAAGATGCTTCGTGTCGGCGCACGCTTCGCATTGCTGCTGGCCAGCGACGACGCATCGATCAGAGCAGTGCTGATCTGATTCGCATGGGTACTCTGATGGATCATCTTGAGTCGGCTGTAAACCCATATCAAACCAGCTGCGAGAAAGAGCATGCCAGCCCCAACAAACGCGCCCGCCTGTGCTTGGCCCTGCAAGAATTGACCTACCAGCAGTACTACGATCGCTAGTATGCAAGCACCCAACGCAGTCCAAAACCATCGCGAACTCTGCTTGCCTAACGATGGACCATTCTCCATTTGCTTCTTAAGCAACTTTGCTATCGGTATCCGCTTAAGCCGACTCGTGGAAAGTAGTATGGTGCCGATCGCGGCGACGGATCCAAGCAACCAGCCCAAAATCAAACTTCGGTTTTCTGCATGGTATTCCAAGAACGAGACGGTAATGGCTCCGATCCACCACGATCTCAATCCTGCGATCATCGCATAGGCATAGCCCAACCCAAGCAAGACTCCCAGTCCCGCGCCAATCAATGCAACCACGCTTCCTTCCAAGAGCAACAACCGCCGGACGGAGCCCCTCGTCCAACCGGCGGCCATCAGCAGTCCCCAATGGTTTGCTCGCTGATCGATCGCAAGTCGAAACAAGAGCGCGACCAGCAATAATCCCGCGACGATCACAAAAAAGCTTAGTGACATGAACAAAGCATCAAAGGGGGTTGTTCCGCTCGCTGCCTTTTGCTGCTGTTCTCGAAGCGGAATTTCGCGCCACCCGAGATTCGACATTTCACGTCGCGCTATCGCCGTGATGTTCTCAGAAAGTGCTTGGGCTCTTTGGTCGTCAAGCTTGTTAAACCGAATGCTTGTTGCCTCTCCAAAGCGAGAACCAAAAAGTTTCGTACCTGTTTTTTCAGACACGAAAAGCTTAGGAGTTAGATGGTGAACATCCCAGTAGTCGTCATCGCTAGGTTCCGTCTTGCGCAGCTTCTTAAAGGGTGCATCCCATTTGCTGATCGATTCTTTATCGGTGATGCCCGGGACCACAGGAGTCCACGACGAATCATTGAATGGCGTTGGAGGTACCCCATACTTGAATCGAGGCTTTCCTCGCCTGGCTTGTGATTGTTCGATCGGCTCGATGAGTGGAGCGATGGCAGCCACCACGAGCTCTGCTGAAGTTTCGGTTTCTTCGCCGTCCACCGTTTCTGGCAAGTAATACTCGATGCGAACTGTATCCCCGACCTCGGCCCCAATTTCATCCGCCAACCAGCGGTTGATCACGGTCCAGTTCTGGACTGCTGGAGCCGCTATCGATTGCGATGCGGTTGGATCGCCCGCTGCGAGCATCTCCGCAACGGTGTCCCATTCCACGGCGCTCACCGTCGAATAAGGGACGTTTCGCTTGGACGATTTGCCGGGCGTGATGACCTGAGTCCCGTTGGCGAGGTACGTTAGTATCGGCAAGGGGTTGTGGGTGCGAGTTCGTTCGAGGATGGGTTTGGCCAACGGCTTTACGATCAACAACTGATCGGTAGTCAGTTGGTGGTAGTCGTAAATGACTCGGGGTTGCACATCACCCGAATCGGACTGATCCAGGTCGGTATCCGGAAAAATGCGAGAGACATGTTCCCACTTAAGGCCCAGGTCCTGTAAGGTTGGAGCGAGCCTTTCGAGCAATGATGGTCGATTGGGGACGGCGATCGACGGGTTGCTCGACGCTATCGTCGGGTTGCTTGAGGCAATCAGAACCGCGTTTATTTTACCTGAAATTTCCAATCCCTTTTGAAGGAAGGTTTTGTTGGCGAACGCATTCATGATCGGGCGTTGATCGCTTCGCAAGGAAAATCTAGCGATGCTCCGATCGGGCAAGATATCTACAACTTTCCAGCGCGGCAGGACAATATTATCTTGGTCGCGTCGCCCTAAGGGACTGTCTGCGGGAACCACGGCTTGACTGGCAACCCGCAGCGTGATTTGATCGCCGATTTTGGCTTGTAGTTTATCGGCAAGAGCCGTGTTGATCGCAATTTCCTCGTCGCCGAGCGCCATGCGAGGAGCGGATGTACCAAGACTCCAGAAACTCTCATCCACACCGAAGAGTGCCATCTCGTTGGCTCGCATGGATTCGCGCTCGGCGACGCCTTGCTGCACCAAGATCAGCCCATGGACATGTTTGACGGTCGTGTCACCTTGAACAAGGTTCTGCACCAAAGTTTCATCGAACCATCGCGGAGCGATGAGGACTGAGTCCACCCGACCGATTCGATCCATGGCAATGTGGCGCAGCGAACCACGCATGCTGTCGCCAACGACCAAGGCTCCCACGATGACTGCGCTGGCGATTGCCACGCCGATCGCCACTGGGATCAAGAGGCTGCGAAAGTAGACCAATGTCCGAAGAACTAAGGAGAACATGCTATTCGAAGGTTTCTCCCGGAGCAAAGTACTTTTTGAGGTCGCTCGAATTGACGTCAAGCCAATTGAGCGTTCGCCAAAAAACGACCGGGTCGCTATCATCGCGATGTTGAGTCATATCGATTCGGGGCCGTGTGCTGACGACGAGGAGATGCTCTGCTCGCCGATGCTCTACTTCGATCATTCGCAGCGCCTGGAAAAATTCGTCTCCCTCGCAACCCTTTGCGACGGCGAGTCGATCCAAAACGCCGTTCCCTTGAGATCGCGATTGGACGCGGGCCGCGATGGCAGGACTGGAGTCCGCAATGCCGACCGTGATCAACCCGAAGTTGGACGTAGCGATGTGATGGACCAGGGTTCCCACAAACTCGACCGCCAGATCCTCTTGTTGAGTCCATTTGTCGGAATTGGTTTGCGATAGATTACCTGGACGAAACAAGTCCAAAAGAACGACGAGTTCGCGACTGTTCTCATTCTGAAATTGTTTCACCACCAGTTCGTCACGCCGAGCCGACGACCTCCAGTGAATCCATCGCGGACTGTCGCCTGGCCGATAACTCCGTAACCCAAAGAATTCGCCCTCGTCGGACAGTGACTTGGTACGTTTGAGTCTTGCATTCGCTCTGCGAATATCGAAAAGATCTCCCCAATTCGGCAAAAGCCTGCCTAACGAGGGCTGTACGACAAACGATTCGAAGCCACTTTTGGAAGGGAGGATGCCTCGCATCAGGCCCATAGGAAATCGCGTCGTCAACTCCGTGCCCAAGAACTCGTATTTGCCTCGCCGTTGTATCACACAACGGTACTTCTGAATTCGAGTGCACGTTGGCGGGATGGATCCGAATAACAATCGAATACCCTGCGAAACATTTCGTCCCGCTTCGCTATCCGAAACCGAGGCAATGCGATCATGCGCCAATACCAACCACGAACCAAGCCACGACTTGGGGTTGAGAATGCTCAATTCGATATCAAATGCCCTTCGAGCCGAAATAACGCGTGGGAGTCGGCGAACCGTCGTTAGGCCATACAACGTCTTTGCACAAACCCGCCATTGAATCAACAATAGCCCAAGCAACGCGCCCGCTAGAACAATGAGCAGATTGACGTTTCGGATGACTGCGCCCAGCAATACGAACGCAGCCATGAACGAAACTTGAACCCCTTCTCGTGTTAAGCGAGTCGAAACGGGGGTGGCGGCTTTTTTGGCCGAACGCAACATTCGAAGGGAACGGATGACGTAATCGAATCCAAAACCAGTTAGCTGACCACGGCGAAATCGCCGAGGCTGCGACTTGTTCGTGCGGTTCGAGGTGGATGCGTCTGCCATCGAACACTTTCTTACACGGGTACTTGCACGGATTCCAAACAACGCTGGATGATCGATTCCGCAGCCGATCGATCGCTCCCGGCTGCAAACCCACGCGGCAAGACTCGATGGGAAAGGACCGGGAGCGCCATGCGTTTGACATCGTCCGGTACGACGTACATCCGACCATGAATCATGGCAAAAGCTTGAGACGCTCGATAATATGCCAGCGCACCGCGCGTGCTGGTGCCGACTTGGACTTCGTGGTTGTTACGAGTCTGTTCGACGATGTCTTGTAAATAGTCGACAATGGAGTCTTCGACTTGGACGGTTCTCGTCAACGCTTGAACGTCACGAACTTCCTGCAACGAGACCACCGGCTTGAGATGGTCAACCGGCTCCCCTTCGCGATGGGATCGCAGTACATTTCGCTCGGCTTCACGGCCCGGGTATCCAACAGCGATTCGCATCATGAATCGGTCCAATTGGCTCTCAGGCAAGACGTACGTCCCTTCGAATTCAAATGGGTTCTGCGTCGCAATCACCAGAAATGGATCTGGCATGTTATACGTCTTGCCGTCGACGCTGGCTTGACGCTCACTCATCGCTTCGAGAAGAGCGCTTTGCGTTCTTGGCGGAGCACGATTGATTTCATCCCCCAGGATGACGTTGGCAAAAATCGGTCCTTGACTGAATTTGAATTCCCCATCGTGATAAATGCTGCTACCGATAATGTCGCTTGGCAACAGATCTGGCGTGAATTGAACGCGAGTGAACTTGCCATCGATACTCTTCGCGAGGGCCTTGGCAATGAGTGTCTTGCCAACCCCAGGAACATCTTCCAGCAAAATATGCTCGCCAGCCATCAAGGCGACCAAAGTTTTTTGTATCGCTTCTTTCTTGCCAAGTACAACTGCTTCGATGTTCGTTTCAAGTCGTCTAAGAGTGGTTTGCGTCGACTCGTTCATTCAGGTGGCGTGTCCTCGTTCGCGATTCGTTCGAACCACAAATATCTTTAACGCGATCAATGTGGCTAACAAGTTATCGCGGAAATCCAACTTTCTCACAATAACCGGCCTATCAGCTCATTCGGCTCCATCGCCCGTACACGCCAGCAATTACTAGTGCTAATACGATGAGCCCAAATCCGTACCATACGGTGGCAGGCACTCCTAACCACCCGAGACTGGAGAACCATTCGTTAGCAAACGCACAAAGTCCGATGAATCCAAAATAGACCGACGAAAAGAATGCCAAGAGGATCAGACCGATCCGTTTGCGATGCGCGATTCCTGCAATAGATTCGGTCTCGACTCTGTTTTCCGAGTGGTGCATCGGCGTATTGGCAATCTGTTCTTAGGATCTCAGGAGCGAATGGCTTGGACGTATGTAGTTTCGAAATGCGTCGATCGTAGTCTTGGCCGCTTGGTGAGCGTCTGGTTTTGAAAACACTTCGGCACTCAAGTAACCATTGTAACCGATGTCGTTCAGCGCTGCGATCAACGGTTCGACCTCCAAATGTCCGTATCCAATAGCCATTCGATTGGAATCGGCAAAGTGAATATGGCCAATTGCATTGCCTGCTTTACGAATGGCTCCTGCCATGTCGGCTTCCTCGATATTCATATGAAACCAATCCGCGAGAAGCCGAACGTTGTCCAAACCCTCGATCATGGCCAACCCTTGTTCCAGCGTATTGGCCTGATCTGTCTCATAACGATTTAGCGGTTCGTACAGCAGGATGATGCCTGACTTTTGGGCATGTTCACTCAGGGTAGCGAGTCCGTCTTTTAGCAACGAGGCGGCCTGTTCGCGTTTGACGGCTGGGCTCGAACGGCCCTGCATCGAGCCGATAATGGCAGGTGCTCCAAGCTCCGCCGCACAATCGATGATCGATCGAACAAACGTCACAGCGCGCTCTCGGATCGCGGTATCTTCGTCCGCTAGATGCAAGCGGTGTTTCACCCAACCAGCGCCAGTCCCTACGGCTGCGACGGATAAACCCGCCTCCCGCAATGCCTTGGCCAGTCGCAAATGGCGCAACGTCTCAGCATCAGGTGGAAAGATCTCAACCGCGTCAAAACCGAGTTCTTGGGCTTGTTCCAGAGCTTGAAGAATATTTCCCCAAAACACAAATGGGCCACCCCTCGCTTCCTCAACGAGCGAAATGGTAACAGCTGACTTCATTGACGAAGTTCCTTTCTGTGGACCCCAGCAGTAACGAATATTCGGTATCAATTCGGAATGCGATTATGATCGACGTGTTAGAATGACTCAAGACTGCAACCAAGTCGGTCCAACATTCCCGAAAAAAGCATCCAATGAAAAAAAGACTCACGGGCAACTCGTCCCCGACGACATTATCTCCAGGCGATATCGAGTATGAAATGGGAATTCCTATTCCAGGCGTGATCCTTGAGAAGGATCGGTGGGTCCAAACTGCTATTAAAAAACTCCCTGAATTCGGAAGTCTCGACTTTGGGGCCATTTTCGGTCGCATGGCGCCGATTGCTATCGATATTGGATGTGGTAATGGGAGATTTGCGATATCGTCGGCGATTCGGCGACCGGATTGGGATCATTTGGCGATCGACATTTTGCCGGCTGTCATCCGCTATGGAACTCGTCGTGGCAATCAACGTGGGCTCTCCAACCTGCGATTTGCTGCTTGCGATGGATGGCGATTGCTGGACCAATTTCTCCCGCCCAACTCCGTCAATGAAATTCACATCTACCATCCGCAACCTTTCGCCGATCCGACGCACTCTTGTCGCCGCATGCTAACACCCGAGTTCGTGCTTTTGATGCACAGTCGGTTGATCGAGGGAGGGGAAGTATCGTTGCAGTCGGATAGCAAAGAGTATTGGAGCTATATTGTCAAAATCATGTCGACGCTGTTTCAATGGAGAGAACTAGACCAAGCGTGGCCCGATGATGAACACGGTCGTTCGCGGCGAGAGGTTCTGTCGACCGAGCAGAACCTTCGTATTTTTCGCGGAGTGGGGGTGAAACGCAATGACCGATCGGCAGAGCAATTGGCAGCCATCGTA
>JBEBHM010001075.1:0-2402 GCA_040080875.1 Pirellula sp. | reverse complement strand
GGCCCTATTGGACCTTCGTTGCCGCGTTGGCGGATCTCGTCATTCACTGGTCACGCTTTAAGAGAAGAGGTGAACGCTTCGATGTGCAAGTTGCCTGACACATCGCATCACTCGAGGCCAAGGCGACTGGCTAGGTCTTACCTCGTACGACTCTTTCATTCGCTACCTTTCTCCGGCTTACGCCGACGCACCCGGACACCTTTTCCTTTTCACCGATTCTATCGCAGCGCCTGGCACTGCTCGCCGAATGGCGGCCCACTTTCAGTGCAAATCCAATCGCAAAGATCTTTTAATGACCTGTGCTCAAGAAAATATGCCTGCGGGCGGCGCCCGATCGACATGAAACCCCAGGCACTTGTATTGCGTTCCGCGACACATTTCTGAAGAAATTCTTTGAATGAACAAGGGTAGTGCCTTATCACTGATCGTAAAAGGCGTTTTCCAAACTCTGACTGAAGGAGATCAGACAATCTGGTATCGGATGGACACTCCAAAGAGGAGTCACCGATTTTCAACAACACCTCATCGCATTTAGTGGTTATTCCATTCGAACTGGTGACTTCGCTCACGTTCGGAGGATGTTGCATTGAGATTACTTTGGCCACAGCACCCAAAGTCTTAAATCGGTCGTTCGACATGTGCAAACTGTTTGGCAACAAATCAAACAAGGTCTCAAGACTTGATAGTAGTTCGTTTAAATAGTCGAACCCAAACGCATCTAACGCGTAATTGATTGATGTGTCTTCGCGAAGCGGAAAAAGAGATTGATCTCCGTGTCCCAACAAGCATTCGAAAAAACCGAAACAATTTATGGATTGAATCACGCATTCCGTTCCACTACGTTCGGCCATGTTACGCATCTCCAAAATTGCGATTTCTTAACCGCCGCAATAGGCCGCACATAGTCCTTCAATTCCAATCGCACATCCACCTACAACTATCAATCCTCCGCCCCTGCCGAGGTTCCCACATATTCGCATGGGCCAAGGATTTCCAGGAGCGTTCGGATAAACTGCTCTGCGGCAATTTGTGATCCATTCTCCACAACATCTACCCAAGGATTTTGTCTCGATGTGTGACAGACTTTGTCCTTTTTGAATGCGGTACATGCAACAGCCACTTGCGCCCGCTGCGGGCAATCCAATCATAGGGTTAAACCACTTTTTCACACAGCACGACCAACAATTCGCAAAACCAGAATTCTCCCAATCACCTGCGCAGAGATCCACAACCGGTGGAGGATCTGGTACATCGCATCGTCGCCAACTGCTCACCCAAGTACTTGCATTGATCGGACCAACCGACGCACAACAGTTTTCAGCGAGGCCCATGCAATCTACATTTCGAACGTGCGTCTGAGTTCCCCCTAGACCTCCTCGAACAAAAGTACAGGTGATACAAGAATTTCCACTTGGATCTACGTAAACAAACGGCTTACCTTGACAGTATTCTTGAACGTTCAACGAACCACCATCGAACCCGATGGGGTCTCTGGTGAGGAACCGGCCGGTTAGGCCGCTCATCCATCTTGCTCGGAAATGGTACAGGCCAAGCGTGCCGTCCCATTCTCTGCCGGTGTAGGTGTAGCGATTTGAGATTGATGAACTTGAGATCACCGAACCGGATGCGTCGAGGATTGTTGGCTCGCCGTATGCTTGGTAGGCGTAACGCTCGACTACTCCGGCGCTCGAATTGGTTATGGCGGTGATGCTGTATTGTTGGTTTCTGTGGTAGTAGTAGATCGTGCCACCGCTGCCTGCGCCCTTGCGTACTACCGGCTCGTCGATATAGCTGCCGTAGACGTAACGATACAAAGGTGAACTCGGCGCGTCGCCAAGTCCGTAGTCGACTAGCGTTTGCTGGTCGGCTTGAACGTAAGCGTAGGAACCACTCGAACCACTGCGTGCGACTCGACGTCCGAGTGCATCGTACTTGTACTCGACATCGACGCTGATGTTGTTACCAACGTCAGCGGATTTCATTTTATTATCGAAATCGTAGACGAGGCCGAGCGTTGAGGCGGGAGTCAGGAGGTTGGAGGGAAGAACGGTGATGTTACCTTTGACGTCGGTCGTGACATTCTGACCACCGGCGGTTAGAAGCTCGTGCGTAGGGCCGTGAGTTCTCGTTTGGGATGTGCCGTTGGTCGTGATGCTCGACCAGTCACCGACGCTCGTCAGACTCCAAGACTGTGTCAGGTTGCTGTTGGCACGAGCATAGCCTGTAAGACGATCTTCGTCGTCATAGGCTGTACCTGCTTGGGTAAATCCGTATCCGCTCATTTTTCAGGCATTAGACTCTAGGACTCTAGGCTGTAGGCTGTAGGTCAAAACCAAAACTATTTGGACTTCGTTCAGTGTAGGTTCGATCATCGATGCTGAACATAGAAATTTCCGACTCCT
>JBEBHM010001074.1:0-2403 GCA_040080875.1 Pirellula sp. | reverse complement strand
CCCCCTGGGCCACCGCCTCCACCGGGACGTCCACCTCCAGCGCCACCACCTGGTGGAGGACCAGGAGGAGGACCGGGTGGTTGTTGCCCCGTTGCCGCACCACCTTCTTTTACGCGATCGGTTTTGACGGCGGTGAGAACAATGACCTGATTGTCATGCACGATAGGTGTTGCGCTCCCTTTTCCAGGGATCTCTACAGACCACTTGATGTTCTTATTCAAGCTCCATTCGGTAGGGGGAGAGCCTACATCCACCGTTCCATTCTTGTTGGGGCCTCGCCAGTGATCCCAATTGGCCTCTTCCGCCAACGACACCTGCGAACAGATTGCAACAAGGACCGCAACTGAAAAAAAACGTTTCATCATAAATTCACTCAACTGGAAAAGACTTGCGACGTGATCTAAATCAATGCCAACACAGCTTACCAAAAATGCGCCCTGCTTGGTCAAACGGAAAAGGCCCATTCCACTTTGCGCCAACGCTGGACAGCTACTTTGAGACCATACTGGCAAGGTCGCTCGTCAGCCATTCGACTGAGTTTATCTGTTGGCTTGTAATGAGATCGTTTTCAACGGGCGATGATTGGAGTTTCTTAATCTTCCTTCGGTACTCGTCGATTTCCTCCTGGGTTAAAAGACGGTTCAACGCATTTACGGTAGCTTCCAATTGCAATGGATGCCTGGTTTGCGCCTGCGCAGCCAGATCACTTAGATCTCCGGTGGTGAACAGTCCGGGAATGACGGCGTCATGTGGAATTCGGATTTGAGGATGCTCGAGCACGCCGCGAAAATCGGAAAGTCCACCGCTCAGGCACATTCCGACAATCGAGTCTTCGTACAAGGAAAGCAAAAGACTTAACATACAACCTGCCGGTTCAGCAGCAAGCGGAACCGAACCGTCGTCATCGCGAGGAACGACTCGATCTTGTGTCGGTGCTACCGTTGCGGAACGAGAATCGCCCCAAATTCGAATCTGCGTTGAATCGAGATCCTCTTGCGTTCGAAGCCAACGATAGACGGATCGCAGGTCGCGCAATTGTCCCGCCATCAGTGGATCGTTGAACATCAACAAGTTTGCCGACATAGCCGTCGCGGAGCTATTGCGTCCTCGTCCAGCGACTCGGCTTTCACCGGTGCCACGCAAATCGGGTAGGCAGATTGCAAACCCAGCCTGAATGAGTCGTGAATATTCGTTGGCGTTCCTTTGGATAAGATTTCGTTTTCCGATATGGCTCGATACTAGCACAACCCGCGTCTTCTGACCGGCCTTCGATTCCTTGGGCCGAATCAGAATCAATGGCACCTGGATGCCTGGCTCCGTCGTCAATCGAATTCGATCGAAGCGGACATTCGGCAAAAATTTCGAAACGATGGACCGCTCGGTCGCGGCTGCGAGAGGAGCGGAAGAACGCAGAATTCGATTCCAGTCGGCTTGAAGCTTGTTGCGCTGCTCGGTCAGGGAAAGCGTGCGCCGGGTATTGCGTGCTGCATCCATGCGCTGATCCGCAATCTTGGGGAGAAGATTTTGAAGCAGGCGATTGTGTGTTGCCTGTGTCATATGTTCTGTAAAACAGCGCAACGAGTCTGCAGGAATGCGCTGACTGAATTCTTCGTTGGGCGTTACGCTAATTTGAAACCAATCACGAAATGCTTGGTGAATTTGTTGTCGATGAAAGGCACCGATATGGGTGCAATGGGTTGCCTCAGGAGGTTGTCCACGCAGCCCTCCGCGTCCGTGCGTGAAGGCTAGATTGTTTGGTTGGTCGTAGAATCGGTAGACCGCTTGCAGACGTTTCCAAACAGGGTCACGAGCCTGATCCCAATCGAATTCATGAGCATAAACCAGAGCGCGTGGTGCTATGCTGCCGACGATCACCCATGGCAAACTTCCATCAAAAGCAGTTCGAGCTAGGCCGCGAGTCGATTCCCAACTTCCACTTCCTGCATAATTGAATTCTGTCTCGGCGTCATCTGGAAGCGGAAAGCGAGTCTCAGGTTGCGGTCCTCCGAAATTAAACACAGCGGCTGCAGCAATTCGGCGATCGAGCGCCGCCGTAACTGCACACGGGTCGCCGCCGCCAGCCACTGCGCCTAGCAGCACGATCTTTTCTCGATCGACATGCGGCTGTTGCAAGAGAACGTCGACGCCACGCGACAAATCCCAAGTCAACCAGCCCATTAAGCTATCGCCTAACAAATCGAGTTGTACCCCGCAGTCATATCGGAAGTAATAGTCTTGACGACTCACTCGAAACGGTCCTTGGTACGATTCCGGCGAACGAAAGGGATGTTGCCGCCGTTCGCCGTGACCCAAGTGATCGGGGACGACCTGGCGATCGACGCGTCGGTCCGCCTCAACACACCCACGGGCACCACGCTGGGCACCCTGCCCGACGAGGAGCGC